>JBMYJC010000181.1:225-5031 GCA_049594055.1 Luteibaculum sp.
CGCATACTCCAAAACAAACTTTTTTGGTCGCAGCGAAACATGAATTCCCCACATCCCAATATTTCCAATACTCAATTCAGAGAATTGCGGAAAAATTCTTCCAGCTTGTAAGCTAAACCACTTGTAGCTTGGAGCTATCCTAATGATGTTAGCAGGATTGTAAATTATTGCATCTAACCCACTCTCTTGGTTTGGATAAAGCGTGGTGGTTTGGTTAAAAGGAATAACCAGGGTAACTGGGATTTGCCACCCATCGCGCTGGTAGAAGTTACTATTTAACAATAGTCGATTGAGTGCCCCGGGCCTTCTTCCCCGTAGATCATCAGAATTTGATTGAAAGGAATAAAGGTCACTTTGAAATTCAATACTCCCCCTTGTGTTCCATTCTTTTTGTGCAAGAAGCGGCAGGGATATTAGCAGAAGCAGCGGTATTAAAACCCATTTCATTGTATAATTTAACAAATAAGAATTGATAATTACACTACCAGATTGACTAGAATCAAAAAAAGACTGGGTATTTCCTTAAAATTGCTGCGGATTCAATCCTTTAACTACCACGATTTGCAAAAGAGAGTTCTTTGGAATTTGATTTTGCCACCAAATAAACAATTCACCCTGTCACTAGACCTCCTAAAATGAGACTCTTCATTTTACTTCGTAAAAATCAGACTGACCGTGTGCTATGTTACAAGCGCTCACCTCTAATCCCTCATTACTAATCCAACCTTCCCCTTCCAGCTTGGCCCTTTCAGCTTTTCAACTCCTCACCTTCTCAACTTTTCAACTTTTCAACTTTTCAATTTGCTTCAAGCTTGGCCCCCTCAGCTTTTAGCTTTATTCTTTTTTCCTGTTAAATCTTCCCATAGCCAAATCCTGCACAGTAAAATATTCGCAACTTAAGGCACATGAAAAAGCTAAACCCCATGCGCTTTCCTTCTTTCTTGTTTTTTATCCTTTTCCTAACCGTTGCTTGCCATAAAAGCCAATCCCAAAACCAAACCTTAGACTCTACCGAGATAGAGCTCTCGGTTATGGCCGAAAATCTGCATGTTCCTTGGGAAATTGTTTGGGGCCCCGATGATCACATTTGGTTTACCGAGCGAAATGGATCCATCAAACGACTCAATCCAGAGAATGGCAACATTCAAAATCTAATCACCATTGATGCCGTACAAGAGATAAGTGAGGCTGGCCTGTTGGGTCTGGCAATCGACCCCGATTTTAGCAATAGCCCCTTTGTTTATGCGGTGTACACCTACAGCAAAAACGGATTAACCGAACGCCTATCGCGCTTCACCTTTTCCAATGGAACTTTATCCAATGAAGAAATTCTTTTGGACGATGTACCCGCCAACGACAACCACAGTGGAAGTCGCATTTTATTTCTGCCCGACAAGACTCTTTTAATGAGTACAGGGGATGCCCTCAATACCAGTTTATCACAAAACCCAAGCTCTTTAGCCGGTAAAATGCTTCGCATTAACCGAGATGGCAGCATACCCGCGGATAATCCAAATCCCCAAAGCTATGTTTGGACGCTTGGCCACCGAAACGCTCAAGGTTTGGTTCTTGGCCCAAATAATCAGGTATACAGCTCAGAGCACGGCCCCAGCAGCGATGACGAACTCAACATCATCTATAAAGACCGAAATTACGGTTGGCCAAATGTTAAAGGCTACTGCGACCCCAATGAACAGAGCTTTTGCGATGCAAACAACGTGGTTGAACCCATTATGGCATGGACTCCCACCCTTGCAGTTGCAGGAATAGATTATTACAATTCCAACGCCATTCCAGAATGGAAAAACTCCATCCTTTTAAGCACTTTAAAAGAAGATGACTTTAGAATTCTAAAACTGGATGAGCAGGGAAATCAACTTATTGAGGAAAAAATCTTTTTCAACAACCAGTTTGGAAGGCTGAGAGACATTTGTGTAGCTCCAAATGGAGATATCTATTTTACTACCTCCAATAGAGATGGAAGGGCAAACAACGGTTTTCCAGTGGCTGAGGATGACAGAATTATTAGAATTAGAGCCCTAAATACGGGTACAGGGTTAATGGAAAAACCAGGATTAGAAAAACCCTGGTTTTACCCCAACCCCAGCGCCCAGGAGGTAAATATTTTATTGGCACAAAAGGAAAAGTTGCAGGTTTTTAATAGCCTTGGTCAGCTGAGAAATGAAATAAGCGGACCTTTTGAGGGACAACTCGCTCTAGACAAGGGGCAATACCTGTTGCAAAAAATTTCCCCGAATAACAGCACTGCTCAGACTTTATTGGTGCACTAGAAAATAGAATAGGACATAGTGCCCAACTAAATTTTATTGCCCACAATTTATCCATGGAATTGGATTACCATGGAAACCTATAATTCTCCCTCGCTGTAAAAATGTGGCATTTTGCGCCTTGGCTTGGTATATTCACGGCCAGAACCCAAATAAATGCCATGAAAACAAAACTGCTTACAATGCTAATAGTCCCAGCGCTACTCTGGAGCTGCGGATCGGACAAAAACACTATGGAGGGATACAAATTGATAGAGGAGGTGAGTAAAAAGGGAGATGAGATTATCATTCCCTACAAAAAATATGAGTTGGATAACGGCCTTAAGGTGATTGTCCATGAAGACAATTCTGATCCCGTGGTGCACGTAGATGTAACCTACCACGTTGGATCTGCCCGAGAGGAAATCGGTCGCTCTGGATTTGCCCACTTTTTTGAGCACATGATGTTCCAGGGCTCTGACCACGTAGCCGATGAAGAACACTTTAAAACGGTTACCGAAGCAGGTGGCACCCTTAATGGAACCACAAATCGCGACCGCACCAATTACTTCGAAACCCTGCCAGCTAACCAGTTGGAAATTGCGCTTTGGCTAGAAGCTGACCGCATGGGCTGGTTATTGGATGCCGTAACCCAGGAGAAATTTGAAATACAACGCGCAACGGTTAAAAACGAGCGCGGTCAGAATTACGACAACCGCCCTTATGGAATGTTGGGCGAGATTGCCAACCAGGCTCTATATCCACACGGTCACCCATATTCCTGGCCTACCATTGGATACATAGATGAGTTAAACGAGGCTAGCCTCCAAGATTTAAAAGACTTCTTTCTGCGCTGGTACGGTCCAAACAATGCCACGCTTACTATTGCCGGTGATGTGAAAGCCGATGAGGTAATGAAAAAGGTGGTAACCTACTTTGGCCCTATCAATCGTGGACCCGCGGTAGAAAACATGCCGGCTCAAATTCCAAGTTTGGATGCAGATCGCTACGTTTCGCACGAAGACAAGATTCGTTTTCCACTGTTGCAAATGAATTTCCCAACGGTTCCTAATCGCCATAAAGACGAGGCTCCGCTAGATATTTTATCGGATGTTTTAGGAGGTGGAAAAAACTCCATTTTCTATCAGAAATTCGTAAAAAACCAAAAGGCATTACAAGCCAGTGTAAGCAATCCATGCTCTGAGTTAGCAGGGAACATGAGCTTCACGGTTGTTGGATTCCCCGGAACCAACCTGGCAGATACCGAAAAAGAAATCCGCGAGGCTATTGCAGAATTTGAAACGCGTGGAATTACTGAAGAGGATTTGCAGCGTTTTAAATCTACCTACGAAGCCAATACCATTCAAGGGCTGTCATCGGTACGTGGAAAAGGATCTCAATTGGCCTCTTACGAAACCTTTACTGGAAACGCCAACTACATCCAAAAAGACCTAAAGCGTTACATGGATGTTACCCTGGACGATGTTAAGCGCGTGTACAACGAGTACATCAAAGACAAACCTTGTGTAATTGTGAGTTACATTCCAGAGGGTCAAACCCAATTAATTGCTGCCAAAGACAACTTTGTTCCAACCATTGGAAGAACAGAGGAAACAGTTTTAAATAACTACGACACACTGGCTTACAACAAACCGGTAGATACCTTAATTGACAGAAGCGTTAAACCAGAACCAGGCCCAGCGCCTTTTGTACAAGTTCCAGAAATCTGGACTGCTAGCATGGACAACGGTTTGGAGCTGATTGGTACAGAGAATGACGAAATCCCTATGGTTTCTATTCAGGTTACTCTTCCAGCCGGACATAGAAATGAGCGTTTAGACAAAGCGGGAATTGCTTCATTAATGACTTCTTTAATGAACGAATCCACCGAAAATTATACCCCAGAAGAACTGAGCGAGGAGCTACAAAAGATTGGAAGCAGCATCAGAGTAAGCTCGGGTGAAGAAAACATAACGGTTAACATTAGCTCCTTGACCAAGCACCTGGATCGCACCATGGAATTGGCACAGGAAGTGATGATGAAACCTGCGTTTAACGAGGAAGACTTTAGCCGAGTTAAAAAGCAAACTTTGGAGGGAATTGCCAACCGCGAAACCCAAGCCAGCCAGCTTGCAACCGATGCATTCTCTAAGTTGTTATACGGAGAAGATCATATTAAATCCATACCTACTTCTGGAAATCTTGAAACTGTAGAAAACCTAAGTCTGGATGATGTTAAGAACTACTACCAGAATTATTTCTCGCCAAAAGGAGCGAAAGTAGTTGTGGTTGGAAATCTTAACCAAGAAGAGGTAATGCCTAAACTGGAATTCTTAAAATCCTGGGAAGGCGATGCCTACGAATGGCCCGTGCAACCTGAGATTGCAGGCGCAGAATCGGGGAAAATCTACTTTATGGACAAGCCCGGTGCGGCACAATCTGAGATTCGCATTGGTTACCTAAACGACTTGGTGTATGATGCTGTAGGCGATTTCTACAAAGCAACTATTATGAATTACCAATTAGGTGGAAACTTCAA
>JBMYJC010000182.1:0-5017 GCA_049594055.1 Luteibaculum sp.
CAAAAAGCGCAGCATGTAATTGTAGGAACTGAGGTGGACATTGCTAAACGCTGGAGTTTAAACATTGAGGGTTACATTAAAAACTTCAACCAGCTTTCTAACATCAACCGCAACAAGATCTTTGTTGACAATCAGCAAAATGCCAATAGACCAGAAATTCAGCGCAAGGATTTTATTCTGGAAACCGGCCAGGCTTACGGGGGAGACCTCAACTTAAAGTACACGGCACCAAAGTTCTACCTGTGGTTTGTTTACTCACTAACCAAAGTTACGCGTTGGGACGGAACCCAGGAGTACGCTCCAGTTTTCGATAGAAGACACAACGTGAATGTGGTTAGCAATTACTACTTAGGAAAAGACCGAGAATGGGAGATCAGCGGGCGTTGGAATTTAGGATCGCCATTTCCATTTACGCAAACACAAGGATTTTTTGAGCGGCTTACCTTCCAAAACGGTTTTGAAAACAACTTTACGGGAGAAAATGGTGAATTTGGTGTACTCTATGGTGATCTCAATGGCGGCCGCTTAACCTACTATCACCGTTTTGACCTATCAGTAAAACGCACCTGGAAATTTAGTAAGAGACAAACTTTAGAGACCGTAGCATCTATTACCAACGTGTACAACAGGCGAAACATTTTTTACGTGGATGCGGTACAAGGAGAGCGAGTTTTTCAACTCCCCATTTTGCCTAGCGTAGGTATCACTTATAGTTTTTAAAAGACGCCTAATAGAAAGAATCTCAAGGCTAGGATTAATTATTTAATAACTTTGTGCCCCGTAGTTACACAAGGATTTTATGGCATCGGCAACCAAGTATATTTTCGTAACAGGCGGGGTGACTTCATCTCTCGGAAAAGGAATTATTTCCGCCTCTTTAGCTAAACTTTTACAAGAACGGGGCTTTGCCGTTACCATTCAGAAGCTAGATCCATACATCAACATAGATCCGGGTACACTAAACCCCTACGAGCATGGCGAATGTTTTGTAACCGATGATGGAGCTGAAACCGATTTAGATTTAGGCCATTACGAGCGTTTTTTAAACACGCCAACCTCGCAAGCCAACAATGTAACTACCGGAAAAATCTACCAAACCGTAATAGAAAAAGAACGCAGAGGAGATTTCCTGGGAAAAACCGTTCAGGTAATCCCTCACATAACCGATGAGATAAAAAGGCGCATTCAACTTTTAGGACAGAAAGGAACCTATGAGTTTGTAATCACAGAAATAGGTGGTACGGTTGGAGATATAGAATCGCTTCCATACATAGAAGCAGTTAGACAAATGCTTTGGGAACATGAGGGCGATTGCCTGGTAGTGCACCTTACCCTAATTCCCTACCTAAGTGCTGCAGGTGAGCTAAAAACAAAACCTACGCAACACAGTGTAAAAGCCTTGTTAGAACTGGGAGTTCAACCCCATATTCTGGTTTGTAGAACAGAGCATAAACTGCACGAAAGCCTAAAGAAAAAGGTGGCCTTATTCTGCAATGTATCGCCAGATGCGGTTATTGAATCCATGGATGCTTCCAGCATTTACGATGTGCCGTTGATGATGCAGGAAGAACGCCTGGATGAAGTGGTCCTTAAAAAATTAGGTTGCACCTATGGTAGCGATCCCGATTTAAAGGAGTGGAAAGAGTACCTGCATCGCTCCAAAAACCCCAAGAACACAGTAAACATTGGTTTAGTAGGAAAATATACCGAGCTACAAGACGCATATAAATCCATTTCGGAATCCTTTAATCACGCTGCTGCAGCAACAGAGTGCAAGATCAACATGACCTGGATCCACTCTGAAACTATCCATGCGCACAATGTAGAGGATAAACTCAAAAACCTGGATGGCATTTTAGTTGCCCCCGGCTTTGGAGAACGCGGTGTTGAAGGTAAAATACACACCATCAAATACTGCCGCGAAAACCATGTTCCATTTTTTGGAATTTGCCTTGGAATGCAATGCGCAGTGATAGAATTTGCCCGCAACGTGTTGAATTTGCGGGAAGCGCACACCCTGGAAATAGACCCAGAAAGTCCAAATCCGGTGATTAACCTAATGGAGGAACAAAAGAGTATTAAAGATTTAGGTGGAACCATGCGATTGGGGGCTTACAATTGCAGTATAAAACCTAAAACCCTGGCGCATAAAATTTATGGTCGAAACGAGGTTAGCGAAAGGCACCGCCACCGTTTTGAATTTAATAATGCCTACCTGGACTTGTACGAAGAAAATGGGATGAAAGCCACCGGAATAAACCCCGATACTGGCTTAGTAGAGATTGTTGAAATACCCGAACACCCATTTTTTATTGGTGTGCAGTTCCACCCGGAATACAAGAGTACAGTGCACAATCCACACCCATTATTCATTTCCTTCGTAAACGCAACCTTAGGAGTAAAACAAAAAGAGCCCATCAAGGCTTAATTAACACCCATGGATAGAAATACCATTACGGGCCTCGTGCTCATCGTTCTTATTTTGGTTGGATTTAATTATTTCACTGCGCCTTCTGCAGAAGAAATAAAAGCGGAAAAAAGAGCGCAAGACTCCATAGCCCAAGTGGAGAAATTGCGACAAGATTCCCTAAAACCTACGGTTTCCGAACCCGAGGAAGAAGTTGTTGACTCCCTTACTCTTAATACCCAAACTCCAGACTCTGTTCAATTGGCGGCCAAAGAATTGGTGTTAAGAGAAAAGTATGGTGCTTTTGCCCCTGCCGCTGAGGGGAAAGGCAAAATCATTTCGGTAGAAACCGAAAAATTTAGGGTTAAGTTTTCTGAGAAAGGAGCCCAAATAAAAGATCTGGAATTAAAGGAATATCAGACCTACGGCGGGCGACCCGTTCCCATGTTTGATCCCGCCTTTCACAACTTTAACCTGAGCTTTGCTGAAGAAACTCGTATCCTCAATTCCGACCAACTGATTTTTAAATCCAACCTAAACCAGCAAAACATTGTTTTGGGAGAGGGAGACAGCTTGGTACTTCGATTTCAATTGCCCAGCAACGAAAGTGGAAAAGCACTAGAAATAGCTTACACCATTAAAGGAGATGCTTACGATATCCAACAAGAAATAAAACCGCAAGGGCTCAATAATTTCTACGAAGGTCATAACCGCGCTCGATTTAAATGGACCAGTGCAGGGTTTAACCTGGAAAAACACCTGGAAACAGAAAAACAAAGATGTTCGGTGTATTTCTGCCTCATGGATGACGACAGAGATTATCTTTCTGAAACCAGCGATGACCTGGAACAGATCGAGGAGCCTCTAAACTGGATTGCATTTAAGCAGAACTTCTTTTCGGGGGTAATGATTTCCAAAACGGGATTTGCTCCGCAAGCTGCCGAATTGGAAGTAAAAGATCCTGCAGATTCTATCCATACGAAAGTTTACGCTGCAACTGCGGCCCTACCCAACGATGGCAACGAGACTACCAAAATCATGTGGTATTACGGCCCCAATGATTTTAAGGTACTCAACGACTACGATGTGCACGACTTAGACCGGATCATAGATTTCGGTTGGGCCATTTTTGGTTGGGTAAATAAATACTTTATCTCTGCCATTTTCCGCTTTTTGGAATCAATCGATATGGGTTATGGGCTAATTATTTTGGTATTAACCATTGTTATCAAACTCCTCCTCTCACCCCTCACCTACAAGAGCTTTGTTTCTTCGGCTAAAATGCGCGTGCTGAAACCTCAGATTGAGGAGATCAACAAAAAGCACAAGAATGCCGACCCCATGAAAAAGCAGCAGGAAGTTATGGCGCTGTATAGGAAAACGGGGGTTAATCCTTTTGCAGGTTGCGCACCGCAATTGTTGCAGATTCCTATACTCTATGCAATGTTTCGCTTTTTCCCGGCATCCATAGAACTGAGACAGGAGTCCTTTCTTTGGGCCGATGACCTATCTGCCTACGATAGTATTTTAGAACTAGGCTTTAGTATTCCCTTTTACGGAGATCACGTGAGCTTATTTACCCTGTTGATGTGCTTGTCCACCTTGGGTTATACTGCTATGAACAGCAGCCAAATGGTTCAACCTCAACAGGAGGGTATGCCAAACATGAAGGTAATGATGTACATCTTCCCTATTTTCATGCTCTTTTTCTTCAACAACTTCGCTTCTGGTCTCAGTTATTACTATCTAACAGCAAACATGCTTTCTATTGCGCAAATGTTTGTGATTAAGAAGTTTATTATTGATGAAGAAAAAATTCTGAGTAAGATTGAAGAGAATAAGGAGAAAAATAAAGGAAAAGGCAAAAGCAAATTTCAGCAGCGTTTAGAAGATATGGCAAAGCAACGCGGCTACAAACTCCCCAAGTAATATGAAACTTTTAAAATACAGTCTGCTATTGTTATTGGCCAGCCCACTAATGGCTCCAAGCTGTGGCGAGGAAGGAAAAAAACAAGAGGCGGCTCAGCCCTTAACCAAGAAAACTTTTTACCAAAAGGCCGAAGATCAAGCAGCAAATTACCCGGATAGCTTGATTTTGCGCTACCAGAGAAACGCATGTTTTGGCGCTTGCCCAATTGATATCACTGAGATTTACAACTCTGGCCTCATTGTTTATACTCCAATGAAATACGGTGTACAGGATTCTGCCAGCTATGCGTACATCACAGAGGCGGAACAGAATAAGCTGATTGGTGCAGCCCAGGAAGTAGATTTTTTTGCGTTACAGGATGAGTATGATAACGGAATTCCCGATTTACCCGGTTATCGCTTTTTTATTCGTCAAGGAGAGAAAGCGAAAGAAGTGACTGTTAAATCTGGAAACCCAAAGGAAATAAGGCCTTTAGGAGACGCATTAAACCGTTTCTTAAAGGAAAAAACCGGTTGGAAAGAAATCCCGGATTCTAAATAAAGTTCATTCAGTAGGTTTAACTCGTTTACGGGGGAAGAATGGCTATCCAAAAATTTTATGGAGCCATCTGCTGCTTGTTAAACTGCCGATTATAATCCAAACTTGCCGCTACGCAGCTTAAGATGGGCGCTATAATGCCA
>JBMYJC010000183.1:0-3173 GCA_049594055.1 Luteibaculum sp.
GTAATGGGCCCTTTCCGTCCTTTGGATTTAGGTATAGGCTAATTTCATCCCAATTAAATTGCTTAGGCCTGATCATTTTTTAATGACCTGCCAGGTGTAAGGCAAAAAATATTTTCAAAAAGGGCATACGATTAAATACAAATAAGTGTAATTTAAGCTTATCATTTAATCAAATTACGTTTCTAATGAAACTTAAAGCCCCCTTTACCGAAAGCGAAGTTCACCAAGAACAATCGCGACAGCACATTGCTTTTGCCCCGCCAACAACGAGCAACAGGCCCGTAAAGGGAATCTCGAAATTTAAGGCCAAATGGAATGAACAACACGCCAAACGACTGCTGCGCGCCTGTTTATTTGGAGCTCGAAAAGCGGAGATAGACCTGGTGACTCGCTTGGGCTTAGATGCTGCGGTTGAAAAGCTATTGAGTCCACTACCGAAAATAGATCCACCCATTTGTATTCGCGCTTCTGGCGGAGACACCCTGAACTTGCCCTGGCACTTTTCCGATGCCAACACCAACCAATTTAACCGCAAGCAATCGCTGCAGGCCTGGACGGTTAAAAACATCCTTCATCAGGGTGTAAACCTCGAAGAAAAACTCCTTTTGTTTTGGCAAAACCATCTAGTTACTGGGGTTGACGGGGTTGGCGATGCGCGCTATAGCTACTATTACATTGAACTATTGCGAAAACACGCTTTTGGCAACTTTAAAACACTCGTGAAAGAGATAAGCACCAACGCAGCCATGTTGGTATACCTATCTGGAAATAAAAACAAAAAGGGATCTCCAAACGAAAATTACGCCCGCGAGCTACTGGAGCTATTTACACTTGGGGCTACCGATATAAATGGAAACCCAAACTACACCGAGTCTGATGTAGAGGAAGCAGCCCGAGTTTTAACCGGCTGGGAAACAATTAAAAATGGAAACGGAACCCTGCTTGCACCACATGTTAGGTTTAATGCCAACCAACACGACAATGGTGCAAAAAAGTTTTCAGCCCACTTTAATAACCGAACCATACACCGCCCACTAGCACTTGATTACCAAAAGGAATTAGACGACTTAATCGATATGATATTCAGTCGTAGCGAGGTGGCCCTATTTATCGTTAGACAGTTATACACCTGGTTTGTGTACTACGATATTGATGCTAATACGGAGACTAAGGTGATTGCTCCACTTGCTAAAATTCTTCGCGATAATAATTACGAAGTAAAACCTGTGCTACGTGCCCTGTTCGCCAGCGAACACTTTTATGAACACTACGCCCAGGGCATTGTAGTGAAAAATCCAGCGGAATACGTTTTGGGTAGTATTCGACAATTTGAGACTCTCGAACCGCTCAATATCCCCATTGAATCTATGTTTATGTACATCCGGATCCACGACTGGATGATTGATATGCAAATGGAGCTGCTGAATCCGCCCAACGTAGCGGGATGGAGTGCATATTATCAGAGCCCCGGCTACTATCAAAAATGGGTAAACACCGCCACATACAATGCTCGGAGCGAATTTGCCGATTTCTTCCTGCGCAAGGGGATCCAATCTGCCAACGGTCGTTTTAAACCCAATTTAACCCTGTTTGCGCAGAGTGTAAGTAGTGCACAAGCTCAAGACATTAATGCGCTAATTGAAGGGGCAGTAGCGCTATTTTTCCCTTTGAATATAACATCCAAGCAAAAGCAATATTTAAAAGATATTCTATTGGGTGGACTTCCCGATTTTGAATGGACTGTGGAATGGACTTCATACTTAGTAACCGCCATCCAGGAGAATAACCCCAACAGCGTTGCCATGCGTAAAAAACTAGAAAGCTTTTTCCATGAAATCATGGTAATGGCTGAGTACCACCTGATATAAATTGACCTATGAACAGAAGATCTTTCCTCAAAAAAGGTGGTTTGGGCGCCATTGCCCTCCCCATTACCTTAAATGGTATCTCATTTAATAGCATAGCCAACAATGCCTTTATAAAAGCTTTGAGCGCTGTAAGTGCCCAAAACAGAATTTTGGTTGTAATACAACTCAACGGTGGCAACGATGGTTTAAACATGGTGATTCCCACTGCTGCCTATCAGCATCTGTCTTTGGACAGCAGCGCTGGGGGTAGGAAAAGCATATTAATTCCAGAGACTTCGGTATTAAATTTTTACCACGGAGGAGTGCAACAACACAGTGGCACAGGCTTGCATCCAGCGATGTCGGGAATTTCAACCTTATTTCAACAAGGGCAGCTGGGGGTAGTGCAAGGGGTTGGATACCCTAATCCGAGTTTTAGTCATTTTAGGGCAACCGATATTGTTTTGTCTGGATCTGATAGCAACGTATACGAGGATACTGGGTGGATTGGCAGGTACCTCGACCACCAACACCCCAATTACGCTTCCAACCCACCATTAAATCCGCTGGCGATTACTATTGGCGCAATTGGATCGAATGTTTACGATTCTACTGCTATGAATATGGGCATTGCTGTTCAAGATTCTCAATCTACCGGTTTTATCTCCGGGAATGTAGATGTAGCACCCGATTCGCTTTACGGGTATGAATTGCAGCACATTAGAAACATTGCACAACAAAGCAGTAAGTACTCTAGCGCTATCAGCACGGCATACAGCAATGGAAGTAATAGTGTGCAATACCCTGCCAACAATCCGCTGGCCAACCAATTAAAAACCGTTGCCCGATTGATAAAAGGAGATTTAAACTCCAATTTTTACATGGTAAACATGGGTAGCTTTGATACCCACGATGGCCAGGTGAACAGCAGCAGTCCCCTGAGTGGATGGCATGCCAATCTGCTAACTCAATTATCGGAAGCTATGCTGGCATTCCAGAGCGATTTGGCGGCCATGAGCAACAGTTTGGGGCAACTAGATGAACAGGTACTGGGGCTTACCATAAGCGAATTTGGCCGCACCATAAAATCCAATTCCACATTTGGTACAGACCACGGAACCACCGCTCCCATGCTGCTTTTTGGCAAAGATGTAGAACCGCATATTCTAGGCAGCAATCCAAGTGTTTGGGATAGCGCCAAAAACGAAATGAGATCGGATTTAAATATGCAGTTCGATTTTAGAAGCATTTATGCCTCTATACTGCACCAGTGGTTTAATCTTCCAAAAACGGTAGTTGACTCCCTGTTTAATAAGAATTTTTTGG
>JBMYJC010000183.1:3183-3416 GCA_049594055.1 Luteibaculum sp.
AACCCAGCCTGGGCAAAATATATACGATGGCCTGTTTCACTGCAACCTACCCTTGTTTAAAAGTACCTTTACGCCTATTGTTGCGGGCATAAGTAGCCAAGAGAAAAATCCAGTAAGTCTGTACCCCAACCCCTCTTCTGGATTGGTGCATTTTTCCAACTTGAGTGCTGATAACCCGTACACCATCCACATCTCAAGCATTGATGGAAAAACCCTGATAGACAAGAACTACC
>JBMYJC010000183.1:3426-4971 GCA_049594055.1 Luteibaculum sp.
TTTGAATTAAGCGAAGGAAACTACATGCTTAAACTCAGCGGCAATGGATCTGTTCAAGACTTTAGGCTTACTATTAAATAGAGCTTCAAGCACCTCGCTTAGGGAACATTAAATTCCCTAAGCACTTTTGCTAGAACAGACTTAAATCGCCTTCCTCTTCCTGGCCCGAAGTGGATTCAATTTCCTCTTCTTCCTCAGGCTCTTGGTATGTATCCTCCACCTCCAAAGATTTTATCTTATATGCACTTAGCTGATTCCCCAGCGCTTTCATCCCCTTAACGGCAATAAATTCATGTGCCAGAACCTCTTCCGATTCGGTTTTGGCACCGCTTCGCTTATCAAAGTGCATGGTGATTTTAGGTTCGCGATCGAAGCTAAACAGCAACATCTCGCTGTTGTCTTCCTCGCTTATTACCGTGTTTTCACGGTCGTTTTCTTCCAATTCAAAACGTTTGATGTAGGTTTTCTCGCGTTTACCATCGTAGTAAACAACGGTTGCTACTTTTTCTGGATCATATTTTTCCAGGAAAAGAATTCCCTCATCAAAATGCGTTTCTAAACTGGGCTCATAGAGCTTGTAGTAACCAGCTTTGTACACCACCAGAATCTTATCTCTACCTCTAAATTTCCCGAGACTTTTCCCTCTTTCCTGATCATTTAAGCGTTTTACCGACTCATCCCACCAAATCTCTCTGGCATCCAGGGTAGAGCCCAATGACTCTTTTTGAGAAATCTTGGATATGAGGTGTTTGGTAAGAATGTTTCCTTTAGATCCCCGGCCTTTAACCGCCAATTCACCCAGGTTCACTTCCAAACGCAGTTTTTTCAAATGCGGACGTGGCCGTAGCAGGACATTGAGAATCTCAGCTTCCCCATTGGGGTTAGCGGTAAAATAAAGAACCTTGGAGCCGGCCGTTCCCGCGGTTAAGTCGTACTCCTTATCGCGGGTAATGCTGGTTACCGCAAATCGCTTCATTAAACTCGGACCGGTTTTTCCATCCTGGTAAACCATGTTGTAAATGGTGCGGTCATCCCCTTTTTTCCAAATCCCAACATGGATGATATCTTTTCCAAAAAAGGCCTTGTCTTGCACTTTGGATACCATCATGGTACCATTTGCACGAAAAACAATTACATCATCAATGTCCGAGCAATCGTCTACAAACTCGGCTTTCTTTAAACCGTGACCTACAAAACCTTCCTCGCGGTCTACATATAACTTACGGTTTGATACCACAACCCTCGTAGCTTCAATGGTATCAAATTGGCGTAACTCGGTTTTACGCTCCTTGCCTTTTCCGTATTTCTTTTTGATGTTCTGATAATAGTCGATGGCAAAATCAATCAGGTGATCCAAATGATTTTTAACCTCGGCAATAGCGTCCTCCAGTTTATTAATGGCCTCATCGGCTTTAAAGCTATCGAACTTGGAAATGCGCTTAATTTTTATCTCGGTTAAGCGAACAATGTCATCCTGGGTTACTTCGCGAAGCAAGTGTTTAATGTGAGGTTGTAAGCCTACATCAATGGCACTAAGTACTTCCT
>JBMYJC010000184.1:0-4958 GCA_049594055.1 Luteibaculum sp.
TGCTTTTATTTTATGGCAACATTCACCAGTTCCCTTCCAGATAACTTATTAAGACAGCTTAGTCAAAAAGCGCAAGAACTTAAGCTCCCTAAAAACAAGCTCATTGAAAGAGCGCTAAGCATTTATCTAGATCAACTCAACCGAGCGGAATACATTAAATCGTATCGGGAAATGGCGAAGGATGCAGATGTACTTTCAATTGCAGAAGAGGGTATGGAAGATTATTGTAAAAACCTCAGCAACCTGGAATGAAGCAGGGAGATATTTGGTATGCCAACCTAAACCCGAGCCTTGACAGCGAACAAGCTGGTTATAGCCCCCTTTTAATTTTAAGCGGAAACTTGTTAAATGAACACCTAGCAGTTATTATTTGCTGTCCATTGACCACAAAAATCAAAAATTACAAGGGCAACCTTGTTCTTAAACCCAGTGCCAGAAATGGTTTAAAACAGGAATCTGAGCTCTTAATTTTTCACATACGCTCGGTATCAAAAGAACGGCTCACAAAAAAGGTCGGTAGGGTATCAGAAGAGGAGGTAGAGTTTTTAAAACAGTCCTTACAGGAAATTTTAAGCTATTGAGGATCTCAACAAAAAAAACTAAGCTAGGTAAGCTACTCAGGAATCCACATTCATTAAAATTTAGAACGGTAAATAGCCGCTATTTTTCGCTTAGTAAAAATATCTGTACTAATTAGTTGGTAGTTTTGCAAAATTCACCCTAAATAAAGGGGGCTATTCAATCATCCTATGCAATCCATATTCAACGGACTTTTTCTAAGCTTTTTAGTTCTTACTACAACCACAATTTCCAAGGCGCAAAACTACTGTGCAGCATCCTCTAACCCAACTTGCAACGGTAGCTGGTATATCCAGCGGGTTACACTGGAGGGAGAAAAAAATTCTGGTATAAACCGAAATTCACTCTGCGATGATTATGTTGACGCAACACACCTTGTTGCCAACATTATTCCCGGTACTCCATATGCCCTTGAAGTATCAACTGTTGCCTTGTTAGGAAATAATACGGGTTTATTTATCGACTGGAATGAGAACGGTGATTTCAGTGACCCAGGCGAAACCCTACTGGGTTTTGCGAACTCTACCCAACCTGCAGTATTCTTAGTGATTGCCCCTCAGGATGCAACGCCTGGAAAAAAGCGAATGCGTGTTAGAGCTACCTCCTACATTGGAGTGCCCGATGCATGTGGCCCTCAAGACTTTGGGGAAGTTGAAGATTATACAATAGAATTATTTGAAAGCATAGACGATGTACCGGATTCTCCCACTTCCCCCGGTACCAATACTTATTGTGCCGCCTCTGGAGAACTAAATTGCAGTACCACTGCTGGAGATGGATTAGACTATTCTATCCTAAATGTTACCATTTTCGGAGACAACAATACAGCCATAAACAACAATTCTACCTGTGAGCGCTATGGCGATTTTACCCATCTGAGGGCTACCCTTACAGCTGGAATTCTTTATAACCTCTCCATACAAACAACAGCCACTACGCAAACCATAGGAAATTTCGGGGTTTTTATTGACTGGGATAACGATGGGATTTTTAACACAGAATCAGAGACCTATATAACTACTGTTCAAGGAATTGGAAATATTCCAGTATTACCTCCTACAAACACAAGCACCGGCATTAAGCGAGTTAGAATTAGGCGATGCAGTGGCCTGGCTGTACCAACGGCATGCGGTATACAAGCACTTGGAGAAGTTGAAGATTATACCCTTCTGGTAATTAACCCTGCCTCTCCCGTTCCAGATTGTGCAGAAAACCGGATGCCCGCAGACAGTGCTAAAACTTGCCAGAGCGTGCAACTAAGTTGGGACACCGTAAGTAATGCCACCGATTATAGACTCTTTGTGAAAAACCAGCTGAGTGGAGCAACGATGTTTGACACCGTAATCACCTCAAATAAATTCCAGCTCCCAAAGCTGGATACTAACACTACATATAGTTGGTTGGTAGTGCCACGGGAGGATGGAACGGAAGCAATTTCTTGCGATACATTTTCATTCCAGGTGTATAAATCATTTGATCCTAGCGTAACGATAAACCACACTTTAAACGACAGCTTGGAGACCTGTGTAAATTCTTCTCTTGCCTTATCTTTAAGCGAACAGGGTGGTGCGGTTCCCTTCTCCTATACTTGGTCCGGCACTGAAGAAAATCACTTTTCTGCGCTAAACGTGGCAAACCCTAGTTATACCCCTGGTTTAGGTGGATCCTACGATATAAGAATTCATGTAAGCGATACCAACGGGTGTACAGCTAACGATTCCGCTGTAGTTAAAGCACTTGAGAAGCCCAATGCATCTGGCATAACTCCACTTAAAACAGAAATTTGTTTAGGGGATGAATTGACTTTCTCTGTTCCCCAATCTCAGGACAGTATTTTTGCCATTGAGCAACAAAGTGATGGAAGCATAAACCCAATTACCACACCAGAGCTATCCCAAGGCACCTATACAATTTCAGATCTTAACGCATCCAGCGATGTAGCTCTCATTATTTTTAATGCTAATGGCTGCCAAGACACTTCGACATTTTTTAAAATAACCGTACACGCAGTTCCCGATGTTCCAGTTATAAAGCAGAAAGAATTCCTCGCTTGCGAAGGAAAATCCATTAGCCTCTTTGTTGAGAATATGAAAGACCTTGCTAAGGTCTGGAGTACCGGAGCCACTACGGATACTGTTTTTGTTACTCAAAGCTCGGACTACTCCGTTGAGGTAACAGATAGCAATGGTTGTAAAGCAAGCTCAGCGCCTTATTCGCTAAGCTTTAATCCCTCACCACAAAAACCTCTTATTAAACAAGTGGAAGACGCTGCCTGTGCTGGCGATCCGGTGACTATTTATGTTGAGAACTCCAACGGCAATCTAGTTGAATGGAACGATGCTTTAAACAGCAATGGCGATTCCCTTTTGGTGAACAGCAGCGGAGTTTACAGGGCAGTGCTTACCAATGCGATTGGATGTAGTAGTGAGAGTGATTTTGAGATACAATTTAACCCTCCACCCCCAAGACCTAGCATTGAACTTATTGGCACTCCTTGTGAAGGAAACAACGTTGAACTCTCTTCCTCCCCAGCAATTAGCTACTTGTGGAGCACTGGAGAAACAACAAACTCCATTTTAATCAGTGAAAGCGACACATTTTCTTTAAAAATCACCGACCAAAATGGATGCAGTAACGAGAATGGTGTGATGGTAAATTTTCTCCCTGCACCCCAGGCCCCAGAGCTCTCGCTTTCAGGTAAACTTTGTGAAGGGAATGCAGTAGAGCTAGCATCAAGTGAAGGAGACACCTATTTGTGGAGCACTGGTGAAAGCAGCCAGAGTATCACCATTACCCAAAGCGGCACCTATTCGGTTAGCATTAGGGATAAAAATGGCTGCCTTTCTCAGCAGGTTGACAGCACCATTACCTTTGCCTCTACTACACTTACTCCAGAAATTGTACAGGATAACAATTCCCTTATTGCCGATCCGCTTGATAGCACCTTAACCTACCAATGGCTGGATGAAAATGACCAGCTGGTAGCTGAAAACAAAGGACGTTTGGACCTAAGCGAAAACGGCACTTATCGTGTTATAGCCATAACCGATAAAGGCTGTGCCAGCGACACCTCGGAAGCTTATGCATTTACCACCATTGGAATAAAAGGTAGGGATGAGATGCTAGAATGTAAGGTTTATCCCAACCCTGGGAAGGGGGCTTTAAATGTGGAATTGCCACAAATTGCTGGTGCGGAGACCCGAATTCTAATCCACGATGTAACGGGAAAAATTGTGGCCTCTACAACCTCTCAATCTAACCCGGTGCGATTGAATTTATCCTTAGAAAAAGGGGTTTATACCCTAATCATCCACCAGGGTGAGCGCATGAAAATGGTTAAATGGGTGTGTGAATAGGTGAAATTAAAAAAGCGAGCCCAATTATTTAATGAGATCATGGACAATAATTAAGCGGTTTACGATCCTTTAGCACCTTTTTTCTTAGGCTTCTTTTCGAACCTCATCAAGTTAGATGGACAGGGTAAAACTTGATAATGCTCCACTTCACCCACTGCTATTTTATAGGCCAATTTTATGTATTTAGATTTTTTCTTGTCTTTTATGTTTCCTTTTCCGTATGAACCTGTTTTGGGGGGCATGTGCACCAAAATCACACGACCCTTATAAATGAAGTAAACATAATACAACCTGTAGCCCCCCTCTCCCTTTTAAACGCTTTTTGTGCATCGGAGCAAAAGCACTTTGATTTAAGTTTAATCCTTTGGGGCTATCCTTAAAATCCTCACAAAAATAAAATCGGCTATATATTTTAAAACCCCATGGTACGAGGATTCGGAATCAAGCTTACTACCAAGCTCTTTAAAATCCAGAGAGCAAAAGACCTCTAGTTTAGACTCTCTATTTTTTTTGTCCAAAACTGTAATTCTTCGTTTTTCGAAGATTCAAAAAAAACTATGCGTACATCCTCCACGACTTCGGAAAAATCATCCACTAAGGCACGGTATTTTTTGTACGCTGCTGGAATTGTCTTTCTGATTTTTGAAGGGCGGGAAAAATCCTTGCTAAGATTTACGGTTAATGTATTACAAATTCCAATTAGCTTATTTACCTCTTTTAAAGCTTCCTCTGTAATTTCTTCTCCCGCACTACTGCGGGTTAATTCTTCCAGTTGGTCTATAAATTTCTCCAGCTGATCGCATGTGTCATCAATCCTCCCCGTTATAACTCCTAAGGCATCAAGGAGTTTGTTTAATCTATCCTCATAGGCCTCTTGTTGCACTTGAACGCTGTAAGTATTTAAACTTTCTGTGGTCCTATAATTCTTTTATCTTAAGGGGGCTTCCATAAAAGTACTGAGCGAAAAATAAACGTATTTTATCGCAAACTGATGTTAGTTTTAGACCAATGAAAATGCCCAAC
>JBMYJC010000185.1:0-4904 GCA_049594055.1 Luteibaculum sp.
AAAATTGTTCAAAGATTTATTATGTTGCTAGAAATCAAAGGTCTAAATTTCAATTATCCTGATAAAGAAATTTTTCAATCATTTGATTTGAAGGCACCTCCCGGCAAAATTCTCCACCTCAATGGAGTTGTAGTGGAAAGCATAAACCCTGGAGGCAAATTCATCAATGGGGAGCGAGGATTCCCCATATTTCTCTCCAAATCCATTCACCGATGGTTTTATTCCTTGCCCCCAATTCTGTCTACCCTCGTTATTGGGATTGTAGAAATATGCCCTAACTCCAGAATCTGTTTCTTTTACACGAAGCAAAGAAACCGCGTGAAATCCAAGAAATTCTGCTTTTGAGTTGGTTACAATAATTCCAAGCGGGACCGGATAGATTAATTTAAAGCCTCCATTATATTTTGGGTGGAAGGCAGCATAGAAAAAGCCAATAAAATCATTGTAATCCGAAATGGCATTTAGGTTTTGTTTGTAGCAAGAGGCAAAACCCGTTTGAATCCAATGCCCGTAAAAAGAGGGATTAACAGATACATGTGGGTCCTCGTGCATAAACTGGATGGAGGCCTTCTGCATCATTTGGTTATAAATGAAATCCAAATGAGGAACCATTACCAAGGATACTGGATCTAAGTCCAGGTGAAGGTCTGCTGCATAAACCGAAGAAGAGGAGCGAATGAGCTCTCTCCCATAACGGAACTCAAGAGCATTTCCCACCGCAACCTGAATTAGCATGCTTAAAAATTTGGCTGGAGAGTGCTGGCTCCACATGCTAATTCCCCTGGCAGACTGGCAAGTAGGGTTATTTCCTTGACGCAGGCCAAGGGGTTGTCCTAGAACATAAATGGCTCCTAGCCGCAATACTTCTTTTGGATGGAGTTTACAACGCAGTGGATTAAACTCCCGGAGTAATTGCGCAATTTCTGGGTGCAATTCCACCTGCTTTAATTTCTTTAAGGCATTAAGCACGGGCTTTCTGCTCAGTAAATTCCTATTTAAGAGGCGAGAAAAGGGATAAATGAATTGATAGTTATCTGCACTAATTAACTCGCTTAAGGTATCCTGAACCCATTTCAGGTGCCATTTTATCTCCACCTTACCGTGCTCGGTAACACCCAGGGCTTCGGGTAGTAAATCAGGATGGTTTTCATTCACAAACTGAACAAATACACCTTGATAAGGACATACAATACCAGTTTCCCGCATGGCCTTCCCAAAGGCACGGGCTTCATAGAACCAGGCTTCTTCATCACCGTTGGCTAAAAGTTCCAGGTAGTGATCTGGATTTTCTGGTTTTAGCGTTCCAGGATAGGATGCGGCTCGAATAAAAAGCTTAAGGCGCTCATCTCTGTCGGTTTCCCCTTGGGTATCCAGGTGCTTATCTGCAATTTTTATCAAATCGCGCAGGTGCCCCGTAAGAATTGGCCTTTGGTGACTTATAGCATCAATTTCTTCCAGGACCTTTAGCTTGATGTTCTCGGCTGGAATTTTGGTCAGTATAAATTCAAAGAGATGGCGAAATCTTTGCCGCTCGGAAACAGAGAGTTTCATGCGAAGCTCTTCGGTTTCATCTGAAAAGGCTAAATCAAAGCAATTCACTAAAGTCTCTTCTAAAAACTGCTGTGCCTCCTTTGCTGGATAATTGGGCTGTGCCATTTCTCCAGTGGCAATCTTAAGCATGCGCAATTCGCTCAAAGACTCCAAAACATTGTTTGGGTATCCCGAGCAAAGCGTGCCTTTTACCAGAGCTGAAACTAATTCTTGTGGCTTCTCCCAAACGCTTTCTTTAAAAATTCCGCTGGCTAAAATTTCTTCTAAATGCTGGTAGATAAATACAATACCCTCAGTAGACCTCGAAAGGAAATCGAGGTTACTGAGGAGCTGAGTTCTTTGCATACCGGGTATTCCTCCCGCTTCGCTTTCTTTTAGTTTTTCTAATAAGGATAGTCTAAGGTTTTCGGTGGCTATATCCATGGGGATTAAACGTACACTTTACACGTAAAAGGGTACGTCTTCGTAGTGTTTTAAAAGTTGTGTTATTTTCTCTGGGTCGGGTCCGGCAAAGTTTACGGTTCCGAAATGATTACCAAAACCGTTCCTCTCAGAAACTTTTTGTCCTTCAAATGGCGGAACCAGCGAATGATCCAAAAAGTATGGTTCCTCCAAAAGCTCATCGGGAATTTCCAGCTTAGAGATATGTCCCATTTTTTTAGGGAAGACCATTACGTTGCCGTAATAGTTTTCTGCTTCAAAATTTTGTGCAGGGAAGTATTTGCTCAATTCTTCATCGCTCATGTTGTGGTCGTGCGAAACAACAAAAGCTAGCAATGCATCAAAATTGTATGCCTTGGAGGCCAGTTCTAAAATGTGTCCACCCGGAATTCTACAGGCCACTTCTCCAAAATGCATCTGATCCTTGTCGTCAATAAACCACTCAGGGTGAATCATACCGTACTCTATGCCAAAGGCGGCAACCAGTTTTTCAATTTCCTTGTGAATTAGGTCTCTTTTGCTCTCCAAATTGGGTCCAGCTGGAATAAAGTTGGAGTGTCCGAGTTTAACGTATTCTGTAATGTTAAGGAACTTAACCTTTCCACCATGGATAAAAGCTTCGCAACTGAACTCTTTTCCATTTAGGTGACTTTCCACCAGGCATGGAAAGTCTTGTAAACTCATCTTCTCTTCAATCTGCTCGCGACTTTTAATAAAGTGATGGCCTACGGTTCCGGCAGCGGCAAAGGGTTTGGCGTGAAACCAAGCATCGGTTTCACCTTCTAACTGTAGGTTTGCCTCGTTAAGGCGATCTAAAAATTTATGGCATTGGTCAAAGTTGTACACCTCTTCAAAAAAGCCCACGCGCAAACCTCCCAATAAGGCTTTCCTTTTCATCATGGCCTTATTTCTAAATAAAAAGGCGCGGTTTAAAACACGAGGGTCGTCTCGGTAGATGGAGTTTAAAGCTCCTGCCCATTCTACGGTTTCCTCAAAAAGGGGAACGGCAACATCGGCTCCAAAAGGCTTTAAACGTTCCAATAAATCGAGTGAATTAGAATGGTCACCCCATTCGTCTAAGGGGTAAGCAACAAAGGGGATGTCGTTTTCTGCAGCGTAAGTCTCGAAACCGGGAAGGGAAACCACCACATAAGGTAAACCAGCTTTTTTCATGCTGTCTATTACGGGTAAACTCCATCCTATAAGGGCAAAACAATTGGCCATAAGTATAATTTTTTTGGATTAAGGGTATGCGCAAGGTTGGCATATCAAGGCTTATATCCAAAGAAACTGAGGAAGCTTATCTATTTCTTTACACTTTTGGGATTGCCGCTAGTGACTTCGCTTGAATCGATTTCAATGATGTGGTTGTTGTAAAAGTAGTGGGTGCTATCAACTGGAAAAATAACATCCTCCCCAAATTCTTTAATTAACAACTCATCGGCATGCATTGCTGCTTTGTTGAAGCGTTTGCCTTTGGTAATGAGTTTAATTGTGTTGGAAGAATTTTGAACGGTGAACCGACCAGTAACCAGTGTCCAGCCCTTGCGCAGAACGGGTTGAAATTCAGGGAAAAAAGTGCCTTCGAAGTACTGGTTGGATTGAATATCGTATTCGCTAACAATGCAGCGGAACCAATCATTTAGTGCTCCCTTTTCCTCGTGGTAAAACCAAATAGAGAACTCATAAGTTTTTGCTGTGCTAAAGGTCAAGGGTGGAGCTTCGAATAAAATGTTTAATCCTGCTTTTTGACCTTCATAGGCACCATTACCTCTAAATTTTAAAAGGCTATTGGAGTCATCAAAACTCTTGTAAACCAGCACTTTAGGGTGATCGTTAGGTGAGTCTATGTCTGAAACGATTAAATGTTCTTTTTCTTGGATAATGTTTCTTGCCTCATCCCTGAAAATTTGTGGGAACTCTATTTTTTTGATTTCCAGGTTTTCCCAAGTTCCAAGTAGCTGTCCTTTTTGCCAAAGTCTCTCCTGGTATTCATTCAGCTCGTCTCCTTCATTTTTACACAGCAGGAAATCTTTTTGGTTGGGAAAATGATTTCTTAGGTCTTGTTTTGGATAAAAGCTTGGCCCCATAAGTTTAATTAAGGCCTTGGCCTCGGTTGCTGAAACCCTTGGAAGGGCACAGTTAAGCAATGGGAGGCCACTGTCTAAAGACAGTCCTAAAACTGGAGCCAAAGCCCGCTCGGATCCCTTTAATGCAAACACCTCGGATCCAGTATGAAAAAAGGGAAGGGAAACTATGGCTTGATATTGATTGCTGGCACTAGCCCCAAGTAAATCATTGGAGGTATCCTTTTTAAATACGTTTTCTGGGAAGCTCCTTATCGATCGCCCAAATAGGTGGAATACATGGGCCTCATACACAGAAATTCCAATAGCTGCCGTGAATAGTATTTGGATGCCGATTTTGGTTTTTCTTGGGGTTGGACTTTGAGTAAATCGATAAATAAGTATGGCTGCAAAAACGGAAAAGACATAGTAAAATACCCATGAAAAGCGACCCGTTGCCCTAAACTGTTTAAACAAGGGGAAGTAATCCAAACTGGGTTGGTAAAGTTTAAAAGGCATTCCAAAGGCAAACAACAAAAGCCCGAATGCAATCAGCAAGTATATCCTAAGATCGGTGGGTTGAAATATTTGTGTAATGCGAATTCTTGCCTTTCTGGAAAAGGCAGCACCCAAGGAAAGTAAAAGGATAAAAAGAAGGAGAATCACATTGTGCAAGCCGAGGTATGCACTGCCTTCAAATTCCAGTCCAATCTTTTGGCCTAAAAGCTTATCGTAAAAATCTTTTGTGGGCCCATATAGTGGAAAAAGAAGGTCGTCTGGTTCGGCATTGTATAAGAAAAAGCCCAATGGATCGTCAGTCCTACCGGTATGGGTATCAATCAGCGT
>JBMYJC010000186.1:0-4881 GCA_049594055.1 Luteibaculum sp.
TCCTGTTTTAGGAGGTTCGGCTCTGCTCAATAGCTTTAATCCATGGCAGCTTCTACCAGCCAGCGCAATGGGCTTACTCTCGGTTTCTGTGTTGAACGTGAATAATCTTAGAGACCTTCAGGAGGATAAAAAAAACGGAAAGCGAACCATACCCGTAATTTTAGGAATGGACAAGGCAAAAAGTTACCACGCCCTACTAGTTGGGACGCCATTTTTATTGGTGGCCTTATATTTTGCCCATTTAGAAAAGCAGAGTTTACTGTACATGATGGTTTACTCCAGCGCTGTATTGCTTTTCCCCGCTGCTCGTAAAGTAATCCTTAGCTCCGATCCCGAAAAAATGGAAAAGCAATTAAAGTTTCACGCTCTGGGCACCGCAGCTTTTGGAATTATTTTAGCCTTGGTACTTTAAGCAATGCTGGAAATTGATTTTACATATCACCCCTGCCGCTTTTTAAATGCCGGAACTACTTCCAGAGGTACACTTTGGGAAAAACCGAGTTGGATTTTAAAAATTAGCAATAACGAGACGCAGCAAATAGGATATGGCGAGGTAAGCCTCATTCCCAAATTAAGCCCCGAAAAAGCAGAGGAAATTCCTGCTCTTTTAAACTGGTTAAAACAGCATATAAACGAGCCCCGCGAATACCTTTTTGAGTTCCTAAATAATTGTCCTGCCGTTTTATTTGGCCTAGAGAGTGCTTTTACGCAATTAGATTTAGGCATTGATACCCAAACCTGGTTTTCTTCCCCGTGGTTAAAAGGAAATGAGGCCATAGAAATTAATGGATTGGTTTGGATGA
This sequence comes from Luteibaculum sp., assembly GCA_049594055.1. Classification (GTDB taxonomy): domain Bacteria; phylum Bacteroidota; class Bacteroidia; order Flavobacteriales_D; family Luteibaculaceae; genus Luteibaculum. Next base: position 804 of record JBMYJC010000186.1, read on the forward strand.
ATGATTTTCCAACCATGCTAAAAGCCGCTGAGGAAAAAATTGCGGATGGCTTTCGCTGCATCAAAATAAAAATTGGTGCCATTCATTTGGAGGATGAATTAAAACTGGTGGCTCACATTAGAAACTTAAATCCAGATATTGAAATTAGACTGGACGCCAATGGAGCTTTTCAACCCGATGAGGTACTAAATGTTTTGGAAGCTTTCGCGGCTTTTCAAATTCACTCCATTGAGCAGCCCATCGCTATAGGCCAGCACAAGGAAATGCAAAAGTTGGCCAGGATAAGTCCCATTCCTATTGCCTTGGATGAGGAACTAATTGGCATTTATGACCCCCTTGAAAAAAATGAGCTTCTAAGGTTTATTAAACCGCAATACATCATTCTAAAACCCAGTTTAATGGGTGGGATTTCTGGTTCCGATAATTGGATATCAAATGCAGAAAGTCTGGGTATTTCCTGGTGGGGTACATCGGCATTGGAGAGTAATTTGGGCTTAACCGTTATTGCCCAATGGCTTGCTACAAAAGAATTAAACATGCCACAAGGTTTGGGAACTGGTGGACTTTTCTCCAACAATTTCCCAAGTTGCCTGGAGTTAAAAGGACCCAAGCTCTTTTTTAATCCGATAAAAAAATTGCGCCTGCCGCTCTGATGATCTCATTAAAAGATATCGATAAAAAAGAGGCGGAATCGCAATTAGATCCCGAGATATTATCGGCCATTAAAAACATAAAAAAGGAGTGGCAATTGGAGCATACAATCTCCTTTACAACTTCGGGATCTACGGGTAATGCAAAGCATATTAGCTTCCCAAAAAGCGCTGTGCAGCAATCGGCAGAAATTACTGCAAAAGCTTTCGAATTAGGCCCAGGATCTCTTTGTTTATGTCCATTGCATCCACAATATGTTGCCGGCAAAATGATGCTGCTAAGAGCCTGGCATCTAGATCTGGATCTTTGGGTCTGTAATCCTTCCAATTTTACAGAGGCCTTAAAAAACAAATCCTTCCATTTTGTTCCCCTCGTACCTGCTCAATTAGAAAGCCTATTAAACCTTGAGGAAATAATCTGGCCAGAAAAGATTTTATTGGGTGGAGCGCCCCTATCCCCAAGCCTTAGGCGATCTCTTGGAGAACTGAGGGCTCCAACCTCCATTTATGAAGGCTACGGTATGACAGAGAGCCTTACCCATTTGGCGCTTAGGCAAATCCACCCCTATTTTGAGGACTACTTCCAGCCTTTAGAACCCTTTTCCATAGAAAAGAGCCCGGAAAACACCTTGCGCTTTAAAGCTCCTCACCTTGGTGATAGCTGGATTAACACCACAGACTTGGTTGCCTTTAATGATGCCGGAGGGTTCAAAATTCTTGGTAGAGCCGATTTTATCATTAATTCGGGCGGACATAAAATAAACCCTTTGGAGGTGGAAGCTTTGTTAGCGGAATTAATCAACAATCGCTATTTCATTTATGGGCTTCCAGATGAAATGCTGGGAGAAAAAGCCGTACTTTTTATTGAAGGGGAAGAGAAGCAAATAGATTTTGAAATGCTTAAAAGCTTCCTTTCCCAAAAAACCCATCCATACAACGTTCCCAAAGCCATCTGTTACCTTCCCAAATTTGCGAAAAGCCCGGGCGGTAAAACGCTGAGAAAAGAGACAGCTACTAGGAATTAGCCTGCGTGTAGCGCTCCATTTTCTCAATAAGCTCCTGCATATCGGCTGGTAGCTCTGAGTTGAATTTAAGCCTCTCCCCTGTTTGGGATGGTTAAATTCTAATGTTTTGGCGTGCAAGGCCTGGCGGTTACAAACCTGGAAACAGTTTTCAATAAACTGCTTGTACTTGCTAAAAGTGGTTCCCTTGCGGATGATATTTCCACCGTATTCCGGGTCGTTAAATAAAGGGTGTTTTATGCTTTTGAAGTGCACGCGAATTTGATGCGTTCTTCCGGTCTCCAGCTTGCACTCTACCAGGGTGACATAACCCAATCTCTTAAGGACTTTGTAACGCGTTAAGGCATATTTTCCTTCTTCCGCATCCTCGTACACATCCATTACCTTCCGGTCTTTTTTACTCCGGTTCAGGAAGCTTTCAATAAAGCCTTCGTCTTCCGCAACATCTCCCCAAACAATGGCGTGGTATCTGCGGTCTGTGCTCCTATCGAAAAACTGTTTAGAAAGGTGAGACAGTGCATCCTCGGTTTTGGCAATCACCATAATACCCGTGGTATTTTTATCCAAACGGTGCACCAAACCTGGTCTAATCTCTTCCTGGTGTTTGGCCTCAGCCAACTCATTAAAATGGTATAACAAGGCATTTACCAGAGTACCCGAATAATTACCATATCCAGGATGTACCACCAAATTGGCCTGTTTATTGATTACAGCCAGGGTATCGTCCTCATAAATAATTTCCAGCGGAATAGGTTCTGGACGTAACTCAATCTCTCTAACCGGATAGGGAAGAACAATGGAAATTTCATCCAAAGGCTTAACCCTGTAATTGGGTTTAACGGCCTCTTTGTTTACCAAAACGCTACCGGTTTTAGCCGCTATTTGAATCTTATTCCTGGAGGTATTGGGAATACGATCCATCAGAAATTTATCAATGCGCAAAAGCGCCTGACCTTTATCGGCCTTAAAACTGTGATGCTCGTATAAATCTTCCTGTAAATCGTCTATGTGCGGATCCTGTTCCATTAATTCCAACCCTCCTCTTCTTCTTCTCCGGTATCGTTAAAATCCATCTTTTCTGCCTCCCCTTCCTGGTAAGCTTTCAGCAAACTATCGGCATTCTCAATTTTAATGGAAGCCGTATCGGCTGTAAACCACAGAGAGATTTCGCCTCCTAGATTTAAACGGTTACCCGGATAAAATGCCGGACTCTGACGGTAAACTTTGGCAATATTACTGTCCTGCTTTGTTTCGCATTCCGTGTAATTCACATCCCCCACATTCAGGCTTTTATCAATTAAAGTCCTAACGGCTTCTTCCAGGCTTTGTCCAATTAAATAGGGAATTTGCACATCAGCGTTGCCCATACCCTGGCCCAAAACCAAGGTTACTGCCGTACCCTTTGGAACCATTGTTCCCGGTTCTAACAATTCCTTGCCTAGCAATTGTTTTAAAACGCAATCGGTACAAATGTCTGGTTCGTATTCTAGCTTATGCAAGGCCAAACCTAAAACTTCCAATGTGGCAACGGCCTGCCTTAAACTCATGTTTTTAAGGTTTGGAATGGCCACGTTGGGTGGAGTTAAGGTATTGATGGTGAGATAGATGGTTCTACCGGGTTTTACGTTTTGGAAGGCCGCAGGAATTTGTTCAATCACCTCACCGGGTTCTGCTCCTTCCTCAAAAACGGAGTCAATTACCTGGTAGCGCAATCCTTCACTAAGCAATGCAGAATCGGCTTGAACCAGATTGCGGCCAATTAATGCTGGTACTTGCACTTTATCGCCATGCTTGGTAACTCCTTTTAAATATGAATTCGCGAAATAGCCTATTGTTATAACAATTACGATGGCTATGGCCAGGTTTATAAAGAAATACTTAGACGCTAGGAACTCGATTATTTTTCGCATGGCAGGATTAGAACGCAGCAAATATAGAAAATGACCTATCTGCCGTAATATTCATTCCAATGAATACATTAGCGCCAAGTATTTGGCTATGCAAAACCTTATCCTTTTTACGGGTGGATATTCCGGAGAGCGCGTGATCTCACTGCAAACTGCAGCAACATTCAGAAAGCATTTAGATGAAAAGAAGTACCGGATTTTCACTGTGGAAGTAAGTCGGGGAAATTGGATCTGCACCTTCGAGGGAAAGGATGCATACATCAATTGGGGTCAGTTTAATATTGAATTTGAAAGTAAAACCTACAAACCTGATGTTGCCCTAATTGCATTGCACGGGCCTCCTGGAGAAAACGGGTGGTTACAGGGCTTACTACAAGTTTTTCAAATTCCATTTACCACAGGAGATACGCTTTGCATGTCTTTAACTTTCAATAAAAAACTAAGTATTGACATTGCTGCCCGACATGGCATTCCAACTGCTAAATCGGTTTTGTTTAAG
>JBMYJC010000187.1:0-4871 GCA_049594055.1 Luteibaculum sp.
AGTGAGCATAATGAGGCCCTGGCAATACTGCTCCAAAAGATCTTTATCTATCCGGGGTAGGTAGTAAAATCCATCGGTACTGGCCAGCGAAGCCAATTTTGCCAGATTGTGGTAGCCCTGTTTATTTTTTGCCAGTAAAACGGTAGGAAAACCGTTGTCCTTTTGCGATTTATCATCGTGCTTTTTACACAGGTTTAATTCACAACCCAGGATAGCCTTCACCGGTTTAAAATCCTCTCCAGATTCTTGTGCGGCAGCCTCAAGTGCTTTGTTTTTAGCGTTGATGCCTTCCACAAACTGGAAGCCAGCCATCATATTCCCCATATCGCTTATGGCAATAGCAGAAAGCTTTTGTTCCACGGCTTTTTCCACTAAGGCACTTACCTCGGTTGTAGATTGAAGCACCGAGAATTGTGTATGGTTGTGCAAATGCGCAAAGCGCACCTCTTCCAGCGCATTAAGGTTTTCTTTAATCTCCGTTCGGCTGGGCTCAGCAGAGCTATCTTCTTGTTTAAGATCTCCAAACTCTTCGTTGTCGGGCAAATAGGGCTCAATGTTTAAGCCAATTGCCTGGAAGGGTTTTAAATTTTTGGCCTTAAACTCCTCATAAAACTCTTTTGGGAGCTGCATATAGCCAGGAGGAAGAATCTCCCTGCGCAATAGCTCAAGAAAACAACGCGCGGTTGCCTCCACGTCCGCAGCTGCATTGTGGGCGGAGCCAAAGCCCTCTTGAAATAAAATTTGGTGCAGTTCCTCCAGTTTTGGCCACTTAAACTTGCCGCCTTTTCCTCCAGGCAGTTGACAAAAGTCTGCAGTTAAGTCGGTCATGGTATCGGCTACCTTAAGATCGGTTAGTGCCGTTTCCTTTTGGAGTCGCGTAAATTCCGCCATAAGGACATTCACATCAAACTGAATGTTGTGGCCCACCGAATATTCTGCTTGTGCAACGGCTTTTCCAAATTCCTCTAAAACATATTCTAGCGGCATTCCCTGGCGCAAAGCCCTTTCTGTGCTTATTCCGTGAATTTGTTCTGCATTAAAAGGAATATCAAATCCATCGGGCTTTACAATAAAGTTTTTTACCTCGAGCAATTCCCCGTTTTTACCGTGCAACTGCCAGGCCAATTGAACCAATCTTGGCCAGTTATCCGTATCGGTGTAGGGCTTGTTAAAATCCAGGGCTTTACCCGTGGTTTCGGTGTCGTAGATAAGAAACATGCAGAAAATTCTTGGAGCTTTTAAAATTACAAACTGTTGCTACGCGGCTCCATGAATGTTTATAACTATGGAAAAGTTGTGCTACCCAAAAACCTGTCGAGCACACTGGTAAATTAGTCCTAAAAAAGATTAGTTTGGTAGCTAATTGGCAAGGCCAATGCAATACCTTCCATAAATTGCTGATATTTATTAGAAACCCCTGCAATGTCTGATCATCTCTCAAAAGGCACTTACAAAGAGGAAAACTATGGACGCATCTTCAACGAGATTGAGGAGATGGCGCTTATTGGTGGTTGGATGTTGGACGTTGCCACAGGTAAAACCGAGTGGACCTCACAGGTTTACAAGATCCACGATTTGGATGAATCGGTTACTACCGACCTGGAAAAGGGAGTTAATTACTACACTCCAGCTAGCAGGGTACTGGTATCAAAGGCCGTTGGCGATTGCATAAATTTCCACCAGCCCTTTAAACTCAAGCTTCAGTTAAAATCGGCAAAGGGCCAACTCAAGGACGTTCAGGTTGCGGGCAAACCTGAGTTGGAAGATGGTGATGTGGTGCGCGTTTGGGGCGCCATTCAAGATATCACAGAGACCGAGGAGCGCTTGCGTAAACTGGAGGACGACCAGATCAAACTCAAAACGGCTCAATCGGTATCCAATTTTGGATTCTACGAGACCAATTTGTTAACCTCTACATGGACCGGCAGTGATCGTTTCTATGAAATTTTCGGTTTCGATAAAAGTAAAGAGCCTTTTACCACACTGGAATTCCAAGCCATTGTTCACCCGGATGACTACGAGGAAGTGATGCGTGTTTTTGGGCAAGCCCTGCAAAACAAAGAGGATTTTAATGCAGAGTACCGTTGCATCCAACAGAAAACGGGGGAAACCATTTGGGTTAGGAGCACCTCAAAGGTGGAGTACAATTCTGAGGGCACACCCCTGAGAATTTTAGGAGTTAAGTCGGACATTACATCCTACAAAAACCTGCTGTTGGCCCAGGAGAGCACCAACATGGAGCTCCAGGAAAAAAACACCCAGTTGGAGCAATACGCTTTCCTCACTTCGCACGATTTAAAAAGCCCTTTAAACAATTTACAAGGCTTCCTGGAATTGATTGCGGCAGAACTAGAAGAGATCGATAACGAGGAAATTCAGGAATACATGGATTATGTATTTCAAACCACCAGCAGAATGAAAAAGCAGATTTCTACCCTGCTGGATCACGCTAAAATTGGGGTACGAAGAAATGTGGGCCGCTGCGACCTCAGCAAAATTGTTAACAAGGCGGTGTCTGACCTGGGTACCATGATTGATGATACCCATGCTAAGATTAAGATAAACCACTTGCCTGTTGTAAAGGGAGACGAAGTGGAACTAAAAATTCTTTTCCAGAATCTGTTGGAAAATGCGATAAAGTATCGCAAGCCAGATTCCAAACCAGAAATAACAATTGCCGCAGGCGATCGGAATAAAGATTGGCTAATCTCTATTGCCGATAACGGCATGGGAATCCCCAAAGAATCGCAAGAAGAGATCTTTAAAATGTTTGCGCGCACCGAAGAGGCCAAAGACGTAAAGGGAACTGGAATTGGTCTTTACCACTGCCGTAAGATTGTAGAATTGCACGCGGGCAAGATCTGGGTGGATGAAAATCAGCAAGGTGGCAGTACATTCTACTTTAACCTACCCAACTTTGTTCCCGATCTGTAAAATATGGAGCTGCTAACGCAGTTCGCCCCATTTTACTTAATTTCCGCCCCCAAACCCCCTATTATGAACAAGTTTTATTTGTTGCTTATTGGGGCAGGATTAGCACTTGCGTCTTGCACCCAAAGTGAGCCTAAAAGTGCCGAGAAGCCGGCTGAAGAAAAATTCGAGTACCTGGCAGAGCAATTTGCCGACCTCAAAATAATCCGCTATAAAATCCCTCAATGGGATAGCCTGGATTTGCGCCAGAAAAAATTGGTGTATTACTTAACACAATCTGGCTATGTGGGCAGAGATATTATGTGGGATCAGAATTACCGCCACAATCTGGTTATTCGCAAAGCCTTAGAAAAAATTGTAACCGAGCACGCTGGCGATGATTCTGAAGACTGGAAAAACTTTATGACCTATGTGAAGCGAGTATGGTTTTCCAACGGAATTCACCACCATTACAGCACCGCTAAAATCATCCCAGAATTTTCTCAAGCCTATTTTGAGAAGCTGCTAACGGAAACCAACCAAACCCTGGATGCAGAAGTTCTTAAAGCCATATTCGATCCCAATTTCGATGCGAAAAAAGTGAACCTGGATCCAGAAAAAGGATTGGTAGAAGGTTCTGCAATCAACTTCTATGCACCTGATGTGAATGCGAAAGAAGTGGAGGCTTTCTACGCTAAAATGATCGACAAATCCAACCCAACCCCAATATCTTATGGCCTAAATTCCAGAATAGCCAAAGAAAACGGAAGACTTATTGAACAGGTTTGGCGTGTTGGAGGCATGTACGGCCCTGCTTTAGAGCAAGTAGTTTACTGGTTGGATAAGGCCAAAGGTGTTGCGGAAAATGAGCAACAAGCCAAAGCCATTGAATTATTGATTGAATATTACAAAACGGGAGACCTAAAAACCTGGGACGACTTTAACATCGCCTGGGTAAATGATACGCTTTCTGAAATAGATTTTATCCACGGATTTGTTGAAGTGTACAACGATCCGCTAGGTTACCGCGGCTCTTATGAAACCATTATTGAGATAAAAGACTTTGAGGCCTCTGCAAGGATGTCTAAACTGCAGGAAGAAACCCAGTGGTTCGAGGACAACTCTCCTATCATGGACCAGCATAAAAAGGAGAAAGTTAAAGGTGTTAGCTACAAGGTGGTGAATGTTGCCGGTGAGGCTGGAGACGCTTCTCCATCAACCCCCATTGGTGTAAACCTGCCCAATGCCAATTGGATTCGCGCCAATCACGGATCTAAGTCGGTAAGCCTTGGGAACATTGTTTCTGCTTACGAGGAAGCTGCCGGAGAAGGAATTTTAGAAGAGTTCGCCTTTGATAGTAGCGAGGTGGCCCTAGCCAAGGAATATGGTAAGCTGGGTGGAAAATTACACACCGCCTTACACGAGGTGGTAGGTCATGCTTCGGGCCAATTAGAGCCAGGAGTAGGTACTCCAAAAGAAACACTAAAGAACTACTCCAGCACCTTAGAAGAGGGTAGAGCAGACCTGGTGGCTCTTTACTTTTTAATGGATCAAAAAATGGTGGATTTAGGTCTTCAACCTAACCTGGAAGTTGGAAAAGCAGAGTACCAATCATACATCAGAAATGGAATGATGTTACAATTGCGCAGGTTGGAAATTGGCGATGATGTTGAAGAAGCACACATGCGCAACCGTCAGTGGATTTCTAAGTGGGTGTATGAGAAAGGTAAGGCCGATAACGTGATAGAAAAAGTAGTAAAAGACGGCAAAACTTACTTTGTAATCCGCGATTACCAAAAGCTTCGCATGCTTTTTGGCGAGCTCTTAAAAGAGGTGCAGCGCATTAAATCGCAGGGAGATTACATGGCTGCCAAAGCCTTGGTAGAAGGCTATGGGGTTAAGGTAGATATGGACCTGCACAAAGAGGTGCTAGACCGCGCAGCGAAATTTGAATCGGCACC
>JBMYJC010000188.1:0-4568 GCA_049594055.1 Luteibaculum sp.
TGAATTTTTAAGGAAAATAGCTGATAAGCTTGGAGAAAAGGACATTGATGACATCAATTTTGTGAAGATCTCTAAGTACAAAAATGCCAAGTTACCAGGCGAGAAAAAGAAAGAGTATACCCGCACCGAGCTAGCTGTAATTTACGCCAATGGTGAAATTACCAGTGGAGAGAGTGACGAAACCTGGATTGGATCTAAAACATTTGTGGAGAATATCCGCGAAGTTAGGATGGATGACGATGTTAAAGCGGTGGTACTGCGCATAAACTCCCCGGGTGGTAGTGCCTTGGCTTCTGAAACCATTTGGCGTGAATTAACCTTGCTGGCAGATCAAAAGCCATTGGTTGTATCCATGGGGAATGTGGCTGCATCGGGTGGTTACTACATTGCAACGCCTGGTAAAAAGATTTTTGCAAGTGCCAATACCGTTACGGGATCAATAGGGGTCTTTGGAATCCTCCCAAACTTCAAAGAATTGGCCAATGATAAAATGGGAATCACCTTTGATGGTGTAAAAACCAACAAGTTTGCAGATATGGGAGACCTTTCTCGTCCGCTTACTGATGAGGAATACAGTATTATCCAGAAACAGGTAGAGAACATCTACGAGACTTTTGTAAAGCGCGTAGCAGAAGGTCGCAACCTGCGTCCAGAATATGTGGATAGCATTGGACAGGGCCGTGTTTGGAGTGGCTTAGATGCATTGGAGTTAGGCTTAGTGGACGAAATTGGAGATTTGGAAGAGGCGATTGAAGAAGCTGTGAAATTAGCTGAACTCACAGACTATAGAATTAAAGGTTACCCTAAAATCAAAGATCCAATCCAAAAGATACTGGATGAATTAAACCTGGAAAACATGGCTAAGACCTACTTGAGTAGCTATGTTTCAAAAGATGCTCAATTGCAAAAAAGCTTAGAGCATTTAGAGGCCGTTCGCAGAATGAAAGGCGTACAAATGAGAATGCCTTTTTTGGTGGATTAATTACAATTCAAGAAATAAATGAAAAAGGGTCGCTTACAAAGCGACCTTTTTTTGTTTTGCCTTGGTTGGACTAAAGCGTTTTACCGCCATGCGAATTCCCAAACTTCCCACAATGGTTGGTAATACCCATGGAAGAACACTCCAGGCACCGTCAAAATAGTTTTGTAAAAAAGAGCGCGCCCCAAAAACCAAGAAGGCAGTATATGCGGCAATTCCGCTACTGCACATCCCCACAATGTGTTGTTTGAGCCAATCGGCTTTTTCAGAAAAGGTTTTTCTGTTTTTAATTAATCCAGGTATTTCGGTTAAGCCCAGCGCGCCAAAAATAAACATGAGGATAGCTGCACCTTGGCCTTTTAATATTATCCCATACCCAATTAGCGCGAGCGATAAGCATATGATGGATACCTGCAGCAATACATGCGTTCTTTTAAAGGATGTGGAGTAGTTCCTTTTTTGCTTCAAAATGGCAATTCCATACCACAGCGGATTGGCCGTAATTACAGCGATAAACCCAAGAAAAGCAGCCATAATATATTCCCTAGTTAGCAGATTAAAAAAGGATAAAACGGCTGCACTAACAACAACCACCCACATGCAGGATACGTAGTATTTCCCGGTTTTTTTGTGAACGCTAGCTCCCTTTTTAAAGATTACCGGCATCCAGAACAATCCCAATGAGGCAAAACCAAAACTTACATGTACCCAAAGCAGAATCTGATTTACACTTTCCATATCCTTGTTTTTTGGCCAATGTATGGGGAAAATCTAGGAAAAATATTTTGCCAGGGGCCGTTGACAAAGGTCTGGGATTAATTGTAAGTCCCTGGTATGAATTGCAAAGCCAGCGGGCTTATTGGTAAGTGTTCCTAAAGCGTTTAATGTAGGATCTTGCTACTGGAATGGAAGGGCAATTAGGTGCGTTTAATGCGAGTTGCAAGCCCTGCGCATTTCCGTTTACTTCTTCAATTGCAGTTAGGTTGATGATATAAGATCGGTGGCAACGAAATAAAACATTGCCAGTTAAGAGATCTTCCATCTGTTGCATAGTAGCTCTCACCACCTCGCGTTTGTGTTTGCTTTCCTCCCAAAAGTGAACTTCCACATAATTCTGGGCTGCTTCTACGTAAATTATTTGGTCCTCGGTCAGTTTTAACCCTTCATTAATTTCGAAGGATTTGGACTCTGCCTGTCCTTTATGCTTCCGGTATGGCCTTAAAGATTCAGCTTCTCTGTTGTTGTTCCTATGTGCTTTCAATTGTGTGTATAGTCCTAAAAATGTTATTGGGAAAACACCCACCAGGATGGTATATCCTATCATTCGTAACAGGGCGAACTCTTCCCAGGTTCCGCCAGACAAAGCAGACAGGAACATAAAATTTCCTAAAGCAATCCAGAGCAGAAGCAGAATGCAACTCAGAATCCATTTTCCTAAGGTCCAGGTGGGAAGATCTGATCTGATTCTTAATATGTATTTGGAAAACAGGTGAAAGCTAAGGCTGCAAACAAAGGTTACCGCACCAAAACCCAAACAGACCCATAAAGTATTGGGGTCGGAACCCGAAATCCCAAAAGGTTGGAGAACAAACAAAAAAGCAGTCACAAAAAGGCTAATCCACAGCAGTTGCAAGGTATTTTCCTTGGTACTACTTGATTCTGGAAAAGGCTCGCTTAGCTTACGCCACCAATTGACCATGCTCTGAAGAAAATTTTTGTGGGTATGGTTAAGACCTCTATTGAATATTTTGGCTTAAAATAAAGTTGGGTTCGCCTGTTTACTTTTTTCAATGGCTACGTGGTATCCACCGTGGTTTCTCCAATTAATTACCCGGCCATCACTAAACATCCAATACTGCCCTTTGATACCCGATAATATTCCATGGAATTCCGGCATTTTATCCAGCTTAACGGAGGTGGTTTTGCTTGGATATTCTAAAACAGGGTATTTAAATTCAAAAACCTCATCGCGTTCTGAGATAAAATCCTGCAGTTCCTCGGGCAATTGTCCGGCCGCATCATCCTTTTCATCCAACAAATTTGCCTCGCTTACATGGTTTTTTAGCATGGCTTGCCAAGAGGTTTTATCGGTGTAAAAATCTTTCAGGAAAACTTCTATTTCCCCAGCTAACTGCCGGTAGGGGACTTCTGCCAAAATAATAGCCGCATTGGCCCCTTGGTCTAACCACCGATAGGGAATTTGCTTTGCGCGAGTTACCCCCACTTTTATAGAACTGCTAAGTGCCAGGTAAACCACATGGGGCTGATTGTGGTGGTTTTCCTCCCATTCAATATCTCTGCCCTTTCCTAAATGCGCTTCGCAAAGTTCTGGTCTAATAATACAAGGAGCCGCCTCTGGAGCACTGCTAAAGCATTTGTAGCACATGCCGTCCCCAAAGGTTTTTTTAGTGGTATTCCCGCAGTTTAAACAGCTTATCTTGTCCAAAAATTTTAGTCTGATTTGTTGGCCCAATAGCTCATTTATCAGCCCCTTTTCGGTGTTGGGATAGAAGTATTGTACCTCCCCATCAACGCTCTCAGTGGGCATTTTTTTCATGATTCCCTCAAATTCCATAAAATCTATCGTAGTTTTAATTCAAAGAAGGTAAACACCCCCAACATTCATGCCCCTAAATACGGTATTAGGATGGATAATTAAAAAACGCATCCATCAAATTGAGTTATTTAAACAGTATCCCTTAGAAGTTCAGAATGAGGTTAGGCAGGATCTTATAAAAAGAGCTGCTAACACAAGCTGGGGACTGGAACACAAGTTTTCCAGTATTAAAACCCTGGAAGATTTTAAGTCGGCAATGCCTTTGCAGGATTACGATGACGTTAAACCCTATATCAATCGGTTAATTGAAGGTGAACAAAACCTTTTGTGGCCTACGGAGATAAAATGGTTTGCAAAGTCCTCTGGAACTACCCAGGATAGAAGCAAGTTTATTCCCGTTAGCCGCGAATCCTTGGAGGATTGCCATTATAAAGGAGGCAAGGATTTATTGAGTTTGTACTACAATGCAAATCCTAACAGCTCGCTTTATAAAGGAATGAGTTTGGTGATTGGAGGTAGCAGCCAGTTGAATGAAATGCGGCCTGATAGTTACATCGGGGATTTATCCTCCATAATTATCAAAAACCTGCCTTTTTGGGTGGAATTCAGAAGAACGCCAAACAGCAATGTTGCACTGCTAGGAGAATGGGAGCGCAAGATTGAGCAAATGGCAGAAATAACCATGAATGAGGATGTGACCAATATAGCTGGTGTTCCTTCTTGGACCTTGGTTTTATTCAAGCGGATTTTAGAATTAACCGGCAAAAAAAGCATTGGTGAGGTTTGGCCTAACCTGGAATTATTTATGCATGGGGGGGTGAATTTTGCCCCATATCGACAGCAATTCAACGATTTGGTTCAGCTTCCAAAGGTTAAATTCTTTCAGAGCTATAACGCATCGGAAGGATATTTTGGACTGCAAGATCAAAACGACAGCGATGATATGCTCCTAATGCTAGACTACGGGATATTCTTTGAATTTATACCCGAAGAAGAATGGCATCAGTGTGACCCAAGAACCATTGCACTGCA
>JBMYJC010000188.1:4578-4832 GCA_049594055.1 Luteibaculum sp.
TGGTAATTTCTACCAATGCAGGGCTATGGCGCTATAAATTGGGCGATACCATTAAAGTAACTTCCCTCAAACCGTTTAGAATAAAGGTGAGTGGAAGAACCAAATTTTTTATCAATGCCTTTGGAGAGGAAGTGGTGGTAGAAAATACCGATGAAGCTGTTGCGCGCGCCTCTGAGGTTTGCAATTGTAGTGTTAGCGACTACACAGCCGGACCCGTTTATATGCAGGGACATGAAAGTGGGGCGCATCAATGG
>JBMYJC010000189.1:0-4812 GCA_049594055.1 Luteibaculum sp.
ATGGAGGGGATATAAATGGTTATACCAACTATGCGATTAACTCTCCAGATGCAGGTATTTCATTTGGTTTAATGATAAATCGTGATCAGGCCGACAGAGAATTTGTAACGGAGGAACTTTTAAAGGTGCTAAAGAATGCTTCCGTGGGTATTACCGATAATTTTGATCCTGGGGTGAAAATATTTCCAAACCCGGCCTCCGAGCAAATATTTGTGCAGGGCTTGGAGCCAAACAGCAAAATCAGCATTATCAATTCTCTCGGAAAAACAGTACTTGTTTCAACCCAATCCCAGATGGACGTAAGCTCGCTTTCTGATGGGGTTTATGTGTTGCAGTGCTTTAAAGATGGAAAAATGATCACCCAACGATTTTCGGTTGAGTAAGAGGCAGACTATCTTTGCTTTAAGTCTTACCGAAAGTGGCAATAGATCAATCGCTATATACACAGGTACGCAAATTTGAGCCGAAGGCCTCTGAAATTATTAGAATTCAAGAGGCTACCATTTATCATTTTTTGCGAGGAAATGGGGCGTTCTCGGTAGATTTTAACCCTTACTGCAACTACGAAAACCGAATTATTTATTTAGAACCTGGCCAGGTTGTTCAGTTTAAAGTGGATGGATTTGTGGTGCGTGAGATACAACTACCACAAAAGGATATTTTTTCGAATCAAAATTTCCGGGTCTTGTTTAAACATCTTATTTCTCTCGGTTATATAGATTTTGAAGAATGTGCAGACTGCAAGCGCTACCTGGATGAAAATATCATATCAGAACCTCTGAATTTTGTGGATATTTCTGCTAAACACTGGTTCTGGAAAAATCCTTTTAAAGCGTCAGAATCAGAGTACCACTTGATTTTTGATACAAAGGAACTGATAGACCAACATTTTAGAAGAAGAATTAGCAATGAAACGCTGATAGCCATGTTGGGGAAGAATTACCCTAATGTTTATAAACTGTACACAGGAAAACTGGGGCTTACCTTAAAGCGGGCCTGGCTTAAAAAACGTTGGGATGAAATAAAAAAGGAGTTGGCCTTTAGCGATCAAAGCATCAAGGAAATTGCATACAATTATGAGTACGGAAGTCCTGCCAACTTCTCAACCGCATTCGCTCAGGTAACGGGTAAAACCCCCTCGATTTTTAGAAATGAAATAGAATATCAACCCAACCAAAAGCTAATTTCCAACCTTTTCGAGTTACTGGATACCCATCATATTCAGCATAAAGACAGTGATTTCTATGCCCAGGAATTAGGTCTTAGCACCAAACACCTCAATCGAAAACTTCGAGAGGAACTAAACACAACATTGGCGAAATTAATAGCGAATACCTTGGTTTCCAGCGCTAAAGAGCTTCTTGATCAAACCCAGTCGGTTCAAGAAACAGCTGTATTACTTCACTTTTCCGAGGCGCATCATTTTTCTCGCTTCTTTAAGCAACATGTGGGTTCCACGCCCACCGAATTTCTCCAGAAAAAACCATAAGCAATTGTCCGTTTTTGGTATGTGAAAAGGGCAGGTCTCCTAGCAATTTTGCCTTGTTAACCCACATAAACTAAAAACAATGCTTAAAGAAAAATTGCAACAAATGGATGGCATGGTTGCGCAAGGCGACATTGTAAATGCCGTAAAAGATTTTTTTGCCGATAACGCAAACACCTCAGATTATGGTGGGGGCAAAACCGCCAACAAAAACCAAATGGTGGAAAAAATGGAAGGCTTTTTAGGAAGTATTGCCAATGTAAATGGAATTCAACATCACAATAGCCTCCTAGACGGTAACCTGTCTTATTCCGAATTCACCTTCGATTTTGATATGAAAGATGGTAGCAAAATTTACTGGCACGAAATAATAAAGCGTGAATGGAATGATTCCGGTAAAGTAGTTTTTGAAGAATACTTTGATGCACAAAACAACTAAATCAACTTATCATGAGAACATTATTTAGCACCCTAATCCTGGGATTATTTATTGTGATATCTGCAGCTGCGCAGGACAAAATGAAATACAATACGGACAATAGCAATATAATGCTGGAGGGTTACAGCCCAGTTTCCTATTTGGATTTAGGCTTGGCCCAAAAAGGGAATAAAGCATACAAATCTGAGTACGAGAAAGTGGTGTACTATTTTACCTCGGCCGAGCAGAAGAGTAAATTTGATGCTAACCCGCAAAAGTACGTTCCACAATTCGGTGGATACTGCGCTTTTGGTGTTTATGCAGGAGCCAAGTTTAGACCAGATCCAACCAAGTTTTTGGTAAGCAATGGCAAATACTACCTCTTTTTGTACAATTTGGAATTAGACGCTAAAGAGCTATGGCAGAATGAAAAGGATCAATCAGCGGTAGTAGAAAAAGCAAATGAGAATTGGAAGAAGCTACAGGCTACTTATAATTAAGCTTCGTTTTTTTACTTGATGCCACCAGATCCCAAATTATGTGCTGGTGGCATTTTTTTATGAAATCAAATCCTCATCCACCAAATTGGGCAGGGTAACTTTTAGGTTGGGATTTTTCTCCATAGCGCGTTTAATGGCAAAAATGGCACCATCGTTGCGCGCCCAACTCCTGCGAGATATTCCGTTGTTTACATCCCAAAACAACATGCTCTCTAGGCGTTTTTCTGCTTCCTGGGTTCCATCCAGCAGCATACCGAATCCACCGTTTATTACTTCGCCCCAACCAACGCCTCCACCATTGTGTAGCGAGACCCAGGTAGCTCCGCGAAATGCATCGCCTACAAAGTTGTGCACGGCCATATCGGCTGTAAACTGGCTTCCATCGTAGATATTGCTGGTTTCTCGGTAAGGCGAATCCGTTCCAGAAACATCGTGGTGGTCTCTACCCAATACCACTGGCCCCTCTAATTCTCCAAGCGCCAAAGCACGATTAAAAGCCCTGGCGATTTCAATTCTCCCCTCGGCATCAGCATATAAGATCCGCGCCTGTGAGCCCACTACCATTTTGTTTTTTCCAGCTTCCTTAATCCACTGGATATTGTCTTCCATTTGCTGTTTTATCTCTGGAGGGGCAGTAGCTGCTAGTTTCTCCAGAACTTCGCAGGCGAGAGCATCGGTTTTTTCTAAATCCGATTCCTTAGCGGAGGTGCATACCCAGCGGAAAGGTCCAAAACCATAGTCGAAACACATGGGACCCATGATGTCCTGAACATAACTGGGGTATTTAAATTGTCCCTCTTTGTTTAATATATCAGCACCAGCGCGAGAGCTTTCCAGTAAAAAGGCATTGCCATAATCGAAAAAGTAGGTTCCATTTTTTACCAGCTCATTCACGGCAGCTACATGGCGTTTAAGGGTTTTGTAGATCTTCTTTTTGAACTTCTCAGGTTCACTTGCCATCATAGCGTTGGCTTCTTCTACGCTGTATCCTACCGGATAATAACCGCCAGCAAAGGGATTGTGCAAGGAGGTTTGATCTGAGCAAACATCCACCTTAATTCCTTGCTCAACACAAGATTCCAACAGATCCACAATGTTTCCCAGGTAAGCAATGGAATAGGCCTCTTTTTGCTCCTGCTTTTCCAAAGCTTTTTTCAGGGCTTTTTTGGGTTTATCAATCACTTCATCCACCCAGCCTTGCTCATGTCTCTTGTATGCAGCTTTAGCATTCACCTCTGCCGTAATGGATACGCAACCTGCAATGTTGGCGGCCTTGGGTTGGGCCCCACTCATGCCTCCTAATCCGCTGGTAATAAATAGCTTGGATGCGAACTCGCTGCGGTCTTTGCAGATTTTTCGCAAAGCGTTTAACACGGTAATGGTGGTTCCATGAACAATTCCCTGTGGACCAATGTACATGTAAGATCCAGCAGTCATTTGCCCATATTGGGTAACGCCCAGGGCATTGTATTTTTCCCAATCATCGGGTTTGCTATAGTTGGGAATCATCATTCCGTTGGTTACCACAACCCGGGGAGCGTGAGAGTTAGAAGGAAATAATCCCAAAGGATGTCCCGAGTACATCACCAGGGTTTGCTCATCGGTCATCTCAGAGAGGTACTGCATGCACAGCAGGTATTGTGCCCAATTCTGAAAAACTGCACCATTTCCACCATAGGTGATGAGTTCATCGGGGTGCTGGGCTACACGGGGATCCAAATTATTTTGAATCATGTGCATGATTCCTGCTGCTTGGATGCTTTTAGCGGGATATTCGTGGATTGGCCGGGCGTACATTTCGTAAGCCGGCTTAAAGCGGTACATGTAAATGCGGCCGTATTCCTTTAGTTCTTCCGCAAATTCTTTAGCCAACTCCTTGTGCCACTCTTTTGGGAAATAGCGCAACGCATTTTTTAAGGCTAATATCCGCTCCTTGTCATTCAGGATTTCTTTGCGTTTGGGTGCGTGATTAATGTAGGGATCTAACTGTGTTGCCTCGGGTAGTTCTTTTGGAATTCCTTGTTTTATGGCCTCTGCAAATGGGGTATGGATCATGGATTTGCTTTTGGAAGCCGAAAAATACAGGTTTTGATAAGATGAGAAGTTGATGAGTTGAAATGGCGAAAAGTTGGGAAGCAAAGCGAAATGTAACTCTTAACAAGGTGAAGAGTCTCTTTTATTGTTGATTTGATGAATTGAGGAAAATCTTAGTTCCTCCCCTTTGGGGAGGCTAGGAGGGACGCTGAAAGATTGAAAAGTTGAAGAGTTGAAAAGCTGAAAGGGCCAAGCTAAAAGCCGAAAGTATTACTAGCTTTTATTTTGATCTCTATGAAGAGTCCATTTTTTTTGGTCAACTGGCAATTTGGTAAATTGAGGTATGAACTTGGTTCCTCCCCTTTGGGGAGGCT
>JBMYJC010000190.1:0-4807 GCA_049594055.1 Luteibaculum sp.
CACAGGCAGATTTATTTACTCCGGAATCTAAAAGCGAGTTGGCCTCATCGCCATCCAACCAATACGGAAAAGAAAAGGCCTATGATGGCAACAACTATGCTGGGATTAAAGCTTATGTGTACAAGGAAAAGGAGCCAAGAAATTATATCACAGGAACTCTAAGTAAAAAGCTGGAGGCCGATAAGCCTTACTGCGTAAAGTTTCAGCAGAGCTTATCTGAGGATTCTAAGTACGCCATTGCCAATTTAGCTGCGGTGCTTAGCAGCGAAGAATTTGAAATGGGCGATATGAGCTACAACATCCTTATGGAGCCTTCCATCCAATTAAAAAAGCCCGTAGTTGTTACCCGCCAATTGTATTGGGAGGATGTTTGCAACGTGTACACCGCAAAAGGCGATGAGCAGTTTATTACGCTGGGCACATTTGTATCTGAAAAGCAAGTGGAGTATTCTAAAGTGAAAAGACCCTCTGGTTTTTCTGGCGCGCAGCAGAGTTACGCGTATTACTATATCGATAATGTTGAGGTAACGCCATTTAAAGAAGGCGATAAGTGCTCTTGCGAGAAAAAAGTATTTGTGGATGAGCCAAAAATTATTCGCGCTACGGTAGAATCTAACGTGAGCGAGAAAGAAGTGAATGAGGAGATAGAATCTTTGGTGGTTCATTTTGGAGAAAAGGATGCCCGATTAGATCCCAACCAAACCGGTGTTGAGGAAATTTTAAAGTTTATAAAATTAGACTCCGATTTGCGCCTGAGCATAGTTGGACACATTAGTGAGGCCGAAATGAAAATGGGGATGAAAGACCCCCGTGTTAAAACTTTGGCAATAGCACGTGCAAAGGCAGTACAGGCCTATTTAATTGAGCAAAAAGTAGATAAGACCAAACTCAGTGTGGAAGATGCTGGATCTTACAGTCCGGTGGGAAGTTCTAAAGATCCCGACTTCACTAAGAACAACCAGTCTGTGACCTTTAAGGTTAAAAGCATAGCTCCTTAATCTTGGACGGTTCAGCTATAAAAAACAACCCCAAAATAATGCGGGGTTGGGCCTTCTACGATTGGGCTAATTCGGTATACCCGCTGGTGGTAACCACAGCTATTTTCCCCATTTTTTACGAGCGTATTTCTAAGGCAGCCGATGGCTCGGACCTAGTAGAAATATTTGGCTTCCAGGTGGTAAATACTGCGCTAATTAGCTACGTGAGTGCCATCATGTTTGTGCTTGTGTCCCTTTTATCGCCTCTATTAAGTGGGGTGGCAGATTACACACAGCGCAAAAAGTTTTTTCTGCGCTTCTTTTTTATGCTGGGATCCATATCCTGTATGCTCCTGCCTTTCTTTAGTATGGAGCATTTAGAATTCAGCTTGCTTATTTACCTTCTAGCTGGCTTGGGCTTTTGGTGCTCTTTGGTTTTTTACAACGGATTTCTGCCCTTAATTGCCGATAGAGAACAGCAAGATGTGCTGAGTGCAAAAGGGTATTCTTTGGGCTATATCGGTTCATCCATCCTATTAATAATATGTTTGGCCCTGGTAATGGGAGCGGGTATGGATGCCCGAGCATCTTTTGTTATAACGGGTATTTGGTGGATGGGCTTTGGGTTTTACTCCTTGAGTAAAATTCCAGAAGTACCGGTAAAGGTAGATCGCGATACTTCCATTTTTAAAAAGGGCTTTAAAGAGCTTTACCAGGTTTGGAAAAGCTTAAAAGATACCCCCCGCTTAAAACGTTACCTATCTGCCTTTTTTGTTTTTAGTATGGGCGTGCAAACGGTTATGCTTATGGCGGTTTACTTTGGCACCAAAGAGATTTCCTGGGCAAGCGAAGATGAAAAGACTACAGGGTTAATTGTCAGTGTTTTAATCATCCAGCTCATTGCAAGTCCGGGTTCTAGAATTTTAGCCTGGATAAGTGGTAAGGTAGGTAATGTAAAAGCCCTGGCTGGAGTGCTCTTGGTTTGGTGCCTACTCTGCATAGGAGCACTTTGGGTTACTACACCGGTTCATTTTTATGTTATTGCCGGATTTGTGGGATTGGTTATGGGCGGAGTGCAATCGCTATCCAGATCTACTTACAGCAAGCTGCTACCAGAAACCAAAGACACGGCATCTTACTTCAGCTTTTTCGATATCGCAGAGAAAATTGGTTTGGTAATCGGGATTCTTTCTTATGGGATTATTGAACAGCTTACCGGCAGCATGCGTAACAGTATCTTTGCTTTGATTGTATTTTTTGTGTTTGGCTTGATCATTTTGTTGAGCATGCCAAAAAGAGAGCGCACTTTATTAAAGCCAGAAGAGGCAGCATGAAAGAGAATTTTAATGTAAGCATTGTAGGGGGCGGAATTGTTGGCGCGGCTACCTTTTACAAATTAGCCATACGTTACCCCAACTTAAAAATTGCCCTGATAGAAAAGGAAGATGTGTTGGCCGCACATCAAACGGGGAATAACTCTGGAGTAATTCACAGTGGACTTTATTACAAACCGGGCTCTCAAAAGGCGCTGCATTGTGTAGCTGGCAGGAGGGAGTTGGTTGACTTTGCCAAAACCTTTGGAGTTAAGCACGATGTATGTGGCAAAGTAGTGGTGGCGGCGGAAGAAAGGGAATTGCCCTTTCTGGACAAAATTTTTGAGACCGGATTACAGAACGAAATAGAGGGGATTGAAAAAATTACCGGAGATCAGGTACGTGAAATAGAACCATTCTGCACAGGAATAGCGGGAATTCGGGTTCCCTGTACTGGGATTATAGATTTTAAGCAAGCTACCCGTACCATGGTAGAAATTGCGCTTCAGAAAAATACCAAAGCACGGGTTTTTATGCAGGAAGAAGTGCTTGGTGTAGCCAAAGCAGATGGCTACAGCGTTTTAAAATGCAGCAAGAGCAAAATAAAATCTAAACACGTGATATTCTGTGCGGGTTTGTGGGCCGATAAGTTGGCTAAAAAAGACGGCATAGATCTCAAAGAAAAAGTGGTGGGCTTTAGGGGAGATTACTATGAATTAACAGAGCAAGGCCATCATAAAGTAAAACACCTTATTTATCCTGTACCTGACCCCGCCTTTCCTTTTTTAGGGGTGCATTTTACTCGCATGACCAATGGAGAAATAGAGTGCGGCCCCAATGCCGTGTTTACCTTTAAACGCGAGGGCTATGGCAAAACCGATTTTAATTTAAAAGACACGCTGGATGCCTTGTCCTACAAGGGCACCTGGAAGTTGTTTTTAAACAACATGCAGTTTGGTATTAATGAGTATCGCAGGGCTTTTTCTAAAAAGCGCTTTTTAGAAACCTTGCAGCGTTTAATTCCCAGTTTGGAAATGGACGACATACGACCGGGTCGTTCGGGTGTACGTGCCTTGTTATTAAGTCAGGATGGTGATACCCGAGACGATTTTAGAATTGCTTATGCGCATAACAATATCCATGTATTAAATGCCCCATCACCGGCTGCAACCGCTTCCCTGGCAATTGGCAATTCTGTGGTGAATATGGCAGAGAAGCATTTCGATCTTAAATCGATTGTGACGGTATAATTCTATTGGATTCGTTGGTCACCAAATTGCCCTGAAAAATGCAAGGTTGGTCAGTTTGGGTATTCAGGCGTATCGAGAACTCCCTTTTGAAGTTTAGAAGGTTTATCCAGCTAAAAGCTGGAGAGATGGTTTAGCGTAGCTTAAGCTACGCTGAACGTCGGGTACATGACTCTAGCTTTTGACAGGTATTTTACAGATACCACTAAAGTAAATGGTCATCACATTTGTTGGATTTTTTAAATCTGATGGCTCGAATTGACAGATTGCCTTTTTCAAGCTACAAGCTGGAAGGAAGGTGTAGCGTAGCTTAAGCTACGCTGAACAGGGTTTCCAAAGAAACCCTACTCGAAGTGACAAATCGGTTTTCCTTTTTTGGTCAAATAATTGTCAGTTCGAGTAGCGAAGCGTATCGAGAACTATTTTTTCCAATTATCCCAATTTTTCCCCAGCTAAAAGCTGGAGTATTGGTTAAGCGTAGCTTAAGCTACGCTTAACAGGTGGTGATATTGCCATGTTTCGCAGCGGTTTAAGAAACCTTTTGCTGTGCAAAAAAATGCTTGTTGCAAGCAGTAGTCCTATTCAATGTGTTTTTTGATTTCCATTCCCTTGTGAAGAATCCTTATGATTTCCACAACCTGATCATCTGACCTACGGTAAAAGATTAAATGTGATTTAACCGGGGTATAACGATAGTTTTTTCTTGTTCCTTCGATTGATTTGCCAAGGTGAAAATTGTTGGCAATGAAGTCTATTTCGGAGAGGATTAAATGATAGTGGTGGTCTGCTTGTTCTTTAGACCATTTTCTGTAGGTGTAGTACCATATATGTTCAAGGTCAAAACCAGCTTGCTTACTTATACGGTATTTCATTTTAAATACTTAGCATGGATTTCATTCAGGCGTTTTTGGGGATCAAAATTTTCAATAAATCCACTCTCTTCACCGGTTACCAATGCTTTTATCAGCTCTTTCTCCTTTTTGTTTTCATTCTCTAATAAACGAAGAGCAGACCTCACTACTTCGCTAACCGAGCCGTACTTTCCTGACTTGATCTCATCCCGAATAAATTCCTCAAAGTGAGGTCCCAAAGAAATTGAGGTATTTTTTCCCATTTTTCGCTGCTTTAGGGTAAAGTTACCAAAAATTGGTAATGAAGTGTTTATTCTTTTTTACACCCTAAAGTGTTATTGGAGAACTAATTTATCCGGGGATTTTTCCAGCTAAAAGCTGGAGTGATTGTATTGATTTTATAGCGTAGCTTAAGCTAC
>JBMYJC010000191.1:0-4793 GCA_049594055.1 Luteibaculum sp.
TTGCTGATATATCCCCCAAGGTTTAGCATCAAAGACTCTTCTTCTAGAGGAACTAGGCGTTCGTTGTAATTTTTTCCGAAAATATTGACGATGCGCTGGCGCAAATTGGCCGCTGGTAAATCGAAAATGATCTGTTTGTTGTGTACCAGTTGAAACTTAATATCCGGGTGTGGAATAGCAACGCGAATAAACTCATCGCTTATGTGTTTAAACTCAATGGAGTCGCCTTTAAGAAAATTGCGTCTGGCAGGGGTGTTGTAAAATAGGTTCTTAACCGAAAAAGTTGAACCAACAGCTGTGGTACAGGGCTCTTGCAAGGTACACTCGGATGCCTCAACCACAAGGCGGGTTCCAAGATCCTCGCCCGAAAGGCGAGTTTTGAGTTCCACTTGGGCAACGGCAGCGATACTAGCAAGAGCTTCTCCTCTAAAACCCTTGGTTCTGAGTTGAAAAATATCATCGGCCGCTTTAATTTTTGAGGTGGCATGGCGCTCAAATGCCATGCGCGCATCGGCCTCATCCATTCCACAGCCGTTATCGCTTACTTGAATTAAGGTTTTCCCGCTGTCTATTACCAAAAGTCTAATTTCGGAGGCACCAGAATCTATGGCATTCTCCAGTAGCTCCTTAACCACGGAAGCAGGGCGCTGGACTACTTCTCCAGCAGCAATTTGGTTTGCAATGGCATCCGGTAAGAGACGGATTATACTCATCCTAGCAAATCAGATTTATTCCAAAGCCACCAAAAAATGGCGAGCAAAAATCCTAAGATGATAAAAAAGCGGGTATTGCTTTTTTTCCGTGCCACACGATTGGCTCTAATACGATAGTGCTCTTTTACTTCGTTTTGCAATTCAAGCTGATCCTTTGCATTTAGCTTTCCTTCAACTACGAGTTCGCGTTTAATTTGCTCCCTCCTTTTTTGAATTCTTTCCTTGCGCTCATCGTAATAGCGAGCTGGAAAGTAGAAACTTCTGGGACCTCTTGTTTTAAAGAAACCGGGAATTTTTGGTGCTTCCATAGGCGAAGACAAAAGTATTTGTTCTTTAATGATAACGAAAGAAAGATGGAAACGTGCAGAATTAAAGCCAGCAAAAAGCTTCCAAAAGCAGGCTAAGTTGTAAATTGCCCCTTCGTTTATGAAAATCCACCTACCACATATTTTACTGCTCTTACTGGCTACTGCAAGCGTTAACGCGGGAAGTGTTTCTGTGAAAAAAAATTGGAACCAGTATTTGGCGCTCAAGCAGGAAACCAGGGCTCCTAAAGAACCTAACTTTTTGCAAAGCAAGGATCCCAAAAAAACTGCCGAGCAAATATTATCGGAACTCAGTACGCGTGAAAAAATTGGGCAATTGTTTATGGTTGCCGCCTACTCAAACCGAGATGAGAGCCATTATGCTGAGCTCAAAAAAATGGTTGTGGAGTACGGAATTGGCGGTCTTATTTTTTTCCAGGGCGGGCCGCAGCGCCAACTAAACATGTTAAACGCCCTTCAAAAGGAAGCCAAAATCCCCCTTTTAATTGGCATAGATGCAGAGTGGGGATTAGACATGCGTTTGGATTCAACCTTTGGTTTCCAGCGACAAATGACACTGGGCGCTACTCAAAATCCCATTTTGGTGCAGGATGTTGGCGCAGAAATAGGTCGACAGTGTAAAAACCTGGGGATTCACGTGAATTTTGCTCCCGTTTGCGATATCAACTCCAATGCAAACAACCCTGTAATTAATACCCGCTCCTTTGGTGAAGACCGCTTTTGGGTTGCCAAGTTAAGTACCGCTTATGCCAGAGGAATGGAAGGAAAGGGAATAATGGCCTGTGCCAAACATTTCCCAGGACATGGAGATACCGATAGCGACTCGCATAAAACCTTGCCTACCGTAGGACACACCTTAGCCAGGTTAGACTCCGTTGAGCTATACCCGTTTAAAAAACTCTTTGATTACGGAATTTCTTCCGTCATGGTGGCACATTTGAATGTTCCCGCCATGGAACCCAGTGGATTGCCTTCTACCCTATCCAAAAACATTGTAAAGACTTGGCTAAAAGACAGCCTTAAATTCTCTGGCTTGGTTTTTACCGATGCACTGAACATGAAAGGTGTTGCCGATGCTTATCCTCCTGGAGTAACCGATTTAAAAGCCTTACAGGCTGGAGCTGATGTGCTACTTTTTCCTTTGGACGTGCCCAAAGCCTTGAATGAAATAGAAGCGGCCTTAAACAGTGGGCAACTCAGTATGGAGCGTCTAGATAACGCCTGCCTTAAAATTTTAAAGGCCAAACAACATTTTATCCATAAGAAGGAGTTGCCTGGATTAAATTATGCCGCGGATGCGGCCAAAGTTTCTGAATTAAAAAAGCAGATTGCAGAAGCCAGTATTACCCTCTTAAAAAACAAGAATGGATCCCTACCCTTTGATGCACTTACTGATAAGCCGATAAGCATATTGTTAGGAGATCGTGTGAGAGGGTTTGAAAGCTCCCTTTCCAATTTCTCATCAAACCCCGTTTACCGTTGGGAAAATCCTGTTTGGAGTAAAAAAAATGGGGAACAATGCGGCAAGGGCAACCAGGTAATTTTAGCCCTGGGAGGTTCGCTTTACAAGGGCTCTAGTAATTATGGCTTTGGTGTGCCCCAAGTTGAGTTAATTCAAAAAGTGGCCGAAAACAATGATGTACACCTTTTGTGGTTTGGAAATCCCTATGCTTTAAAGGAGTTACCCAAAGAGCTAAGCGCAAAATTATCCAGTATTATCATTGCTTATGAAGCCATTCCAGAACAGTTTGATGCGGCGGCTGCAGCGCTTTTTGGCAAAATAAATTTTAATGGAAAGTTGCCTGTGAGTATTTCCAGTGAGTTTAAGGCTGGAAGTGGATTGGAGTTAGCCATTAACGAAAACATCAAGCGCATTGCGCCTGAATGGGTAGGAATGTCTAGCGATAAGCTGATGGCAATAGACGACTACGTGGAGGAAATGATTGAGGATAAGGCTATGCCAGGCTGCCAGATTGTAGTCCTCCGGAAAGGCAAAGAAGTTTACCATAAAAGCTTCGGGCATTATACTTACGCGCAAAGAACACCAGTTAGCCAAAGCACCCTGTACGATTTAGCCTCTTTAACCAAGGTTTTATCAAGTTCTTTAGCATGTATGAAGTTAGTGGATGAAGGAAAGTTGGATATCCAGAAAAATCTTGGCCATTACCTGGATTTCATTCCCTTAACCAATCCATACCACAACCTGCGATTAAAGGATATCATGTTACACCAGGCAGGACTCCCAGGTTGGATTCCCTACTTTAAAGAGATTGTTTCTGGAGACAGCAGTACAATTGGATTAACCTACTGGGAAAAGCAAGATGGTTATGAAATAACTATTGCCAATAATTATTATGCCAGTAACTCTGTACAAGATTGGATGTGGCAGCGTATTCTGAGAGAACCATTGCGCAGCAGGAAGGATTATTTGTATAGCGACATTGGATTTTATTTTCTGAAGGAAATTATAGAGCGATTAAGTGGGGAAAAACTGGAGGATTATGTACGGCTAAATTTTTACCAGCCAATGGATCTTAAAAGCATAGGTTACAACCCCTTGGAGCGCTTTGATATGGAAAACATTGCCCCAACGGAATACGATGCCCTTTGGCGCAAACAGTTGGTGCAGGGTACAGTACATGACCAAGGAGCCGCATTATTGGGCGGAGTAGGTGGGCATGCAGGACTTTTTGCTAATGCAGAAGACGTTGCAAGCATTATGCAAATGCTTTTAAACGGGGGATCTTGGAAGGAAAAGCAGTTATTAAAGCAAGAGACGGTAGCAGAATTTACCCGGGCTCAAAACAAAAATTTAAGGGAAAATCGAAGAGGATTAATCTTTGATAAACCAGTGCCCGATGGAGGAGCAGGCCCTACTTTTAACGGTATCAGTTTAAGCAGCTTTGGCCATTCTGGTTTTACGGGAACTTTAGCTTGGGCAGACCCCCAGGAGGAAATTGTTTATGTTTTTTTAAGCAACCGCGTGTACCCGAGTTCCGAAAACAAAAAGTTAATTCGCAACAACGTTAGGTCTAAGATTCACGAAATGATTTACGCCTCGATAATCGAGCCAAAAACCAGCAGCCTGCATTAATAGAAAAAAGCACTATGAACATTGGAATTGTGTGCTATCCAACTTACGGAGGTAGTGGCGTTGTAGCGACAGAGTTAGGAAAGGAGCTTGCCAATAGAGGGCACGAAGTTCATTTTATTACCTACGCCCAACCGGTTCGCCTGGGATCTTTAAGAAAAAACATTTTTTACCACGAGGTTAGTGTTTCCGACTATCCTCTTTTTGAATATCCGCCTTATGAGCTGGTTTTAGCCAGTAAAATGGTAGATGTTGCACTGTACGAGAACATAGATGTTTTCCACGTGCACTACGCTATTCCACATGCATCGGCAGCAATAATGGCTCGGGACATCTTGGAAAAAAAAGGTCGATATATCCCCATTGTTACTACGCTGCACGGAACAGACATCACCCTGGTTGGAAAAGACAAGAGTTTTGAACCCGTTATTTCGCATGCTATTAATCGCTCGGATGCGGTAACCTCAGTATCTGAGAGCTTAAAGCGAGACACCTACACCTATTTTGGCACAAGGAAGGATATAGAAGTCATTCCCAATTTTGTTTGTTTGGATAACCTCAAAAGCAAAAAGCCAGAATTAGAAGAGATAAGGGAGGTATATGCCAAAAACAATGAGCGCCTGCTAATCCATATTTCCAATTTTAGACCCGTGAAGCGGGTGG
>JBMYJC010000192.1:0-4789 GCA_049594055.1 Luteibaculum sp.
AACCCAGACAAAGCGAAGCTTTCGTCTGCCTTAATGGCAAATTATGCTCTATTGCATAATTTGGGTTAGGAGGGATAAAAGATTTACCCTTACCAGGACATCAACTTAGTAAATAGATCCGTTAAGCACCAATTTGCTTTGGTAAAGCAGCAAAGCAGTATTTACTGTGCTGATCTAACACTTCTTTCAAACCCATAAACAGAACAAGGGAATTATCTGCAAAATGGATAATGACTCTAAGGCAATGCCAACTGTAAAAGCTGGTAATAACACCAGGACCTTCGAATAAATTTTAGTTGATTCTAAAGTGCTACTTCTTAAAAGTATCTGAATGGCCAATATCTAAAACCCACTCCTAACGACATAACAATGGGATATCCGGGCAGAAAATGGATAGATAGGTCAAACTTCTCATTGACCTGGTAATTGTATTCCACCTCTCCACCGTAAAAAACAAACTTATACTGCAGGTCTCCGCTTTCTTTAAAAATCCCAGTGGGTTCGTAGTCGGGTTTTTTATTCCAGTTTCTGCGGTAAATAAAGGTGGGTCCAAAACCAAGCAAGGCAGAATGCCTGCCTCGCTGCAAAAAAGTTGCCCGGAATCCTATATGGGTGTGCCCAGATAACATACCTCCGCAATCGCTATAAATACCCTGGGCAACTTTAAAGGAGAGAAGGTCGCTTAGAAAATATTTTTGGTAGGAAATAATTCCACCAAAATTCATAACCAAAACTCCGTTGTCATCCAAACGGTGGGGCATAAGATCTGCCTGTTCATCTCCGCTGGGGTGGATGCTTAAACCAAAGTATTTAAACCCAAAATTATGCTGGGCACTCAGGCTTAAACTGGCGTATAATAGAATGAGAACAAGCGCGGCTTTCTTGGGTACAACTTGCCTGTACAAACCTTGAATACGTGGATTCATTTCCTTAAACCATGCGGTGGGAAACAAGGCTAAAAACATCATTTTGTAGTAACAATGCGGCATCTTGGTTTCTGGATCAATAACTATTTCATCGCGCTGTGAGGTATGTGCATGATGGTACGAGTGCAAAGGCATGAGGTAGGCAATGTAATTGCTGTACTTGTGGTAGTAATCCCAAGCGTGTTGAACTCCTAATTTTTCTTGGGTATGGCTGCGTCTAAGTCCGTAGTGTTGAATGTAGTTCGACAGCTCAAACATCCCATAAATGATAGCCGATTGCAGGACCAGAAAAAGGAGCATGTTCCAGGCCTGGTTTGCCATTAAAATAAGTGCCACAAAAAGCAGTAGGTTGAGACCGAGGAAAAAAACATTCTCCCAAAAAATGGCATTTCTTTTTCTGTTAGGGAAGCTGGGGTTAAGACTTAAACTCTCCTTTATCCTATATGGAATTACCGCCTTTAAATAGCTGTAAAAACTCTGATTGTATTTTGCACTTCCAAGGTCCTCTGGAGTACAGGCTTTTTTATGATGACCAAAAATATGATCGTTTTTAAAGAGAGGTTGTCCGCAAATAATCAGGAGGCTTTGCGATAAAAGCTTTGCCGAGTAATTGCGTTTATGGCTCAGGTCATGCGCTAAGGAAAGGGCAAATGTGCAATTGAGGATTGCGGCTGAAAGCCCCAGGTTTAGCAGGGCAAAAAAACTAGTGTTTTGAGTTCCTATCCAGCTGAATAACCAGAAGTTCCAGGCAATAAAAAATATAGCAATAAGGTATTTAACCCGCTGGAAACTGCTGTTGCTATCAAAAAACAACAATTCATTTTGCAGCTCTTCCTCGGCAAACTCCCCGAGGACCTTATTGAGTTGACTTACCGATACCAGCAAAGCAAGAAAAACCCAATGCCAACCAATTATGGTGAGTCCATAAAAAAGGAGACAGAGCAAAATGGGTATGCAATAAGGTAAATATCTCATGGAAAATTAGGGGGAGGAAGTTTCGTCTACCGATAATACCAAAATAGCAATCAGTCCAGCACCAATGCTAGCATAGGTTAAAAAGGATTTTCGGTAATCGTAAACTAAAACTGTCATATCGCTTAAGTCCTCGTAACCTAGGTTTATAGTCTCAGGCTTTTTTGTTTGAACTTCAAGTAGCTTATCCACCTTTAGGTTTACGCTAACAATTTTCCTTCCCGCTTGCACTCTGGGTTCATCTGGAACCTGCTCCAAAGTACCGCTGATTCCTGCTAGTCCAATGCGAGGGTTTTTTATACGATAGAGTGATTTCCCGGTGAGGTCTGTTATCTGCACATCTTGCCTCAAGAGCTTGTTAAATAATCGCTGATTATAGATGTAATCTCTGTTGGGAGAGAAAAGTTGGGCATATCTCAGTTTTTCCAGAGAAAAGGAATTGTTTTCGAGTTCTGTGGAGTCAATTTTTTTGGTGAAAAGGTGTATTTCGTCCCGGGATATATTTTTGCGATTATACTCCTGGTAAAAGCGCGATAATTCTTCGCAATTCACCTCACTTAATTCCCCGGAAAAATTTTCGCCTTGGAACTCCCAATTGGCGGCAACAAAGCAGCTCTTGTTTTTATCGGCATGGATATAAATAGCAGGGGCAACGGGATTACTAACATTGGGGTTTATTATTTCTATCTCGCGGTATAAACTACAGGAACTAAACCCCGCTAAGAGAAGCAATAGCAAACAAAATCTTTGCATCTGATAAATTTTCGGGCAATATACTGTTTTGAGGTATTGGGAAGCGAGGACCATGGCTTTCCAGGTAAAGGGGAATGATTAAATGGGGAAAGCTTTTCCTTGGAACTGCTGTGGTTAGGTATTGGATGCACACTTTTTTTTAGGCTCAAAAAAGGAGGGATTTACAAATCCAATTTCCGCGATCCTCAAATAGATTACGGTGTGAAGCTTTACATTGCTGCACAATACATAATTCAGTTAATATGGCGGCAACATATAAATCGAAATTATCAGCAGGATTTAAAGCAAAGTGGAACATATACTTATTTCAATGTGCATTAGAAAACACTGAACCCGCAGTATTAGGTTTTGCCGAGTTAAAGTTGGTGGAAGACAGTCCCTTGATTCGGGATTATACAACCAAATATTTTCAGTATGAGTATGATGATAAATGGGATGACGACAGATCGGTTCGTGACATCATGAATGCCATAGATCAACTGGAAAAAAGTTTTCCAAAGGTGAAGGAAGATTGCATGGCAAATTACGAGCCGATTACCCAAGAAGCATTTGACGAAATTGTTCATCCAGAAAATCCACACTGTGGTTATTGTGGTGTCACGCAAAAGCAGATCGACAAATTAATAGAGCAAGGTCTTATTAGAAACAAAGCTGAAACAAGGGGTTTTTCGTTGGAGATTGATCGATTAAACCCAAATGAGGAATACACAGCAAAAAACATAACACTTGCCTGCTATTGGTGCAACAATGCCAAAACCGATGAATTTACAGTCGCGGAATTTGAGCCTATTGCTGATGGAATAAGAAAGGTTTGGAACCAAAGGTTGAAGGAAGTGGATCCCCAATTGAGTATCGACAAGGAATTTAAATACATCAGCCGCAAATGATTGCCTCATCAAAAGGAAATACTGCCTTTGTTTCAAAGGCAATAAAAGAAGACCAGCGATATCTTCCTGTTTACCAGAGACTATCGGAGTTGTGTAGGTTTTATGACGTAGACCTTCGCTGTTTGAGCGAAACCGATGTTATCTGGTGTAGAGATTACATGCCTATTCAGGTGACCCAAAATGACTTTATCCGATTCAATTATAACCCTTCCTACCTAAAAGGCGACCCGCAAAGTAGGCCTCATGTGGCCTCCATTTTTTGGTACGCAACCCGAGATTGGGCAAAAGAAAAATTTTCATCCATAAAGTTGGATGGCGGCAATGTGATTAGTAACGGTAATAAGACCCTAATGACCTCAAGGATTTTTGAGGAGAATCCAGAATTCGAGAAGTATAAGCTGATTGACGAACTGGAATTACTTTTAGAAACAGAAATAATTATTATCCCGCAGGTCAAAAGTGATGTTACAGGGCACGTGGACGGCATGGTACGGTTTGTTGACAATGACACCCTTGTTGGAAACCATAGGCAGATGGAATTTAAGTACTGGGCTAAAGAATTAAATAAGGTTTTAAGGGATAATGGCCTGCATTACATTGATTTTCCGTTTTCAACTGAACCCAATAAAAATTACCCGGAGTCGGCTGAAGGCTGCTACATGAATTTCCTAGAAATAAGCAACTTTATTTTTTTTCCTGTTTTCGACCTTGAAATGGACGAAGAGGCCTTGATATTGATGGAGCAAATTTTCCCTGATAGGATAATTGAGCCGATAAAAATGAATGAGGTGGCCAGGTACGGCGGTGTACTAAATTGTATTACATGGATGGTTCAAAAGCCAGAGCCTGAACAAGAATCAGAAATTCCCGCCTCAGATGTTTTACCATTTTAATGAACCCCTAGAATGACCAAAAAAACAACATCCAAACCCAAAAAATCCATAGAAGAAAGCCTGTGGGACACCGCCAACAAACTGCGCGGTACCGTAGAAAGCTCAGAGTACAAACATGTGGTGCTGAGCTTGATCTTCCTAAAATTTGCTAGCGATAAATTCGAAGCCCGTAGGAAGGAGCTGATTTCGGAAGGCAAAGAAGCTTATCTCGAAATGAAGGAATTCTACAACATGAAAAACGTGTTTTTTCTTCCCCCTGAGGCTAGATGGAGTTTCATTATTGAAAACGCCAAGCAAGACGATATTTCCCTGAAAATAGACACAGCGCTTCATACCGTTGAGAAAAACAACCCCAGCC
>JBMYJC010000193.1:0-214 GCA_049594055.1 Luteibaculum sp.
GCAAAATTCCAGGGGCCAAATACGCCAGAATCCTTAGAAAAAGTTTGGATGCCCGCAAAAGACCTGCCCTTTATAGACTACGGGTAGAGAGCGACAGCAAAGAATTAACTCCTATTCTCTTCCCGCCACAATACAAAAACGTGCATTCCGCCAAAAAGCAAATCTTCATTGTAGGATTTGGACCTGCAGGGATGTTTGCAGCCCTCAAGTGCCT
>JBMYJC010000193.1:224-4781 GCA_049594055.1 Luteibaculum sp.
AAAACCCATTGTAATTGAACAGGGGAAAAGCGTTAAAGAACGCAGAAGGGACCTGGCAAAAATCACAAAAGAACATCAGGTAAACCCGAGGTCTAACTACTGTTTTGGCGAAGGCGGTGCCGGAACCTATTCGGATGGAAAACTATACACGCGATCTACCAAAAGGGGAAATGTGCTAAACATGTATGCTGCTTTGGTGATGCACGGGGCTCCATCCAGCATTTTATACGAAGCTCATCCACACATTGGAACCAATAAATTGCCCGGCATTGTGGAAAATATGCGGGAAAGCATCCTGAAATATGGAGGTGAAATCCATTTTGATGAGCAACTTAGCGACTTGCGCCAAGACCAAAATGAACTCTGGCTTATCACCGATAAAAACAAGTATAAGGCCGAGGCCGGGATTCTAGCGACTGGCCATTCTGCCAGTAACATATACCGCTTATTTCACCAGAAAAATTGGAGTTTAGAACCCAAGGATTTTGCTGTAGGATTTAGAATTGAACACCAACAAGCCTTTATTGATCAATGCCAATACAAAGGCCAGAAGAGCGCAAAACTTCCTCCCGCTGCATACAGCCTGGTCACTAATGTGAATGATATTGGGGTTTTTTCATTTTGCATGTGCCCAGGAGGAATAGTTGCTCCCTGCGCAACGGAACCCGATCAGGTTGTAACCAATGGCTGGTCGCCATCAAAGCGTAATAACAAATTTGCCAATGCCGGAATTGTGACCCAGGTGAGTCAAAAGGAACTTAAAAACTGGGGCTTTGAAGGGGTCTTGGGCGGCCTGGAATTTCAACGCAGTATTGAACACAAAGCTTCCCAAATAGCAAATGGAACCCAAAGAGCTCCGGCCCAATTTGCCGAAGATTTTCTAACGGGAAAAATTTCTAAGAATTTACCGGAGACCAGTTACCTGCCAGGATTAGTTGCTGCCGATATCAATACCTTATTTCCCAAAGAAGTAAACGATCGACTGCAAAAAGGACTGCGAGAATTTGAGCGCAAAATGCCTGGTTTTCTTAAAAGTAAGCCCATCATCATTGCGCCAGAGACTCGTACTTCAGCTCCGCTGCGAATTCCCAGAAACCAGACCCTTTCTCATCCTGATGTTCCTCAAATTTTCCCTTGTGGCGAAGGAGCTGGTTTTGCAGGTGGGATAGCGAGTGCAGCTATAGACGGTGAACGCTGTGCTGAAGCAGCAGCCAGGCTTTTAGGTGTTGAGGCGGGAGGCTAAAACACCGGCAGCCACCACCACATTCAAACTCTCTGCTCTGCCCTTACCCGGTATGGTCACCGAATTTCCCAAATCTTTAAACGTGGAGGAGATTCCATGACTCTCTGAGCCCATCATTAAAAAGCCTTCTTCTGGAAAAGTCATCTCAAACGCATTCTGACCATGCATTTCTGCTTTAAAGATGGGCAATTGGCTAGTTTCAAGTTTTTCTTTCAGCACCTCTGGACTATAAAAAACGGGGCACAGACGAAACAAGCTACCCATGGCAGATTGTACCACCTTGTGATTAAAAATATCCACACAATTGGCATTACACCAAATGTTTTTTACTCCGAACCATTCAGCGGTGCGAATTAGGCTGCCCATATTTCCGGGGTCCGAGATTTCGTCCAGAACCAAGGTCCAACCGGGTACAAATGCTTTTTGGTTTGTGGGAATTTCAACAATCGCTATGATACCAGGACTCGTTCGTAACTGGCTGTATTTAGCTATTTCCTTCTCGCTGTGTACCGAATGAGGAACAGCATTTAATTGTTCCTTAAAAACTTGCTGTAAAGGCTCTGAAATAAATACATGCCGAAGCCTAAAAGCACTTTGAGCCAAAAGTTCTTCAAGCAGTTTTTTGCCTTCGGCCACAAATAAGCCCTCGGAATTTCGGTACTTTTTAAGCGATAGCCGCTTTATTAATTTACTTTGTTGGCCGGAAATCGGATCCATTATTAGACCGCTTGTTGAGCTACCGCAAAAGTGAAATAAAATTTTGGCTTAGCCGGGTTTTTATGCCCGGCATGTGCACACTCATTCTTTTTGGATTCTTTTCCTGCAAGTCTACCCGCCGTATAGAAGAGAATGAATACCTGGTAAAAAGAAACAAGATTGAGTTAAATGACGGCAAATTCGATACTGAAGAGCTCCGCGAATTAGTGCGCCAAAAGCCCAACAGAAAAGTACTTTTTTTCTGGAGCATGAACTTAAGGCTTTACAACCTGGGCTTGGGTAAAAATCAAGACAAAAAGTTTAAAACCTGGCTGCGAAAGATTGGGGAAGAACCCGTGAAGCGAAAAAAACAGCCCAGCAAATGGAGAAATTCCTTTTTCAGAATGGGTACTTTAACGCAAGTGTTAGCGACACTTTCTATTATAACCACAAACAAAAGGGTTCTTTTTTAGATCCTTTGTTAAACCCTTTGCGCAATCCGAAAAAGGTACTGGTAGAATATCATGCTACACTGCGGGAGCCCTATGTTGTTAAATCCCTTAACTACGAGTTTCTGGACAGCAGAATGAAGGAGGTTTTTAATTTGTTGGATCGCAGCGAACTACCTGATTTACGGGAAGAATTATACAATTACAAAACCCTGGACGAACATCGCAAGGTAATCTCCACCCATTTCCAGAATTCTGGCTTTTACGAATTCAAAAAAGACTTTGTGGTTTATCGGGTAGACACCTTAAAAGGCGATCATGAAGTTCATCTCACCGCCCGGATTTTAAATCCAGTAATGACCAACAGCAGAGGCGAAAAAACAGAACTGGTTCATACCCGTTATGCGGTTGACAGAATTTATATATACCCACAATATCAATTATTCACCGACCAGCAGTACAGCGATACTTCGCAGGTTCGAAATATGACCTTGATTTACAACCCACCCCTTCAGATTAATCCCAAACTATTACCCACAAAAGTTTTCTTGAGTTCCAACAGTTATTATCGCTTGCATGAAACGCGGGACACCTACAAAAATTTGAACGACATGGGCTTGTACAAATCGGTGAACATCGATTTTCAAGCCAAAGAGCCTGCAACCAACAATCCGAATGAGTTTTTGGATGCCTACATTTATTTGAGTCCATTAAAACGCCATTCTTTCACATTGGAATCTCGCCTGGAATCGAGGGCCTACACAGGACAAACAGAAGAAGATCAGCGGGTTACTAACTTCAATTTTGGTGTTTCCATGAACGCATCGGTTTCCAGAATCAATGCATTTCGAAATGGCGAAACGTTAAAGCTTTCATTCACAGGTGGTTTGGAACCCTTTTTCTTGAGCGACAGCAGCAGCACCAACAATTTTTTTAATACGGTAGAATTTGGGCCTTCATTGCAACTTACCTTCCCAAGATTTTTACTTCCGGTAAGTCAGACTCGATTTTCCAAATCCAACCGACCACAAACAACCATTACCGCAACCTATAACCTACTTAGAAATGATGATTTCTTCAGGCGAGCTACCAAAATAACCTTCGCCTATTCCTGGCTGGAAACATCCGAAAAACTCCACCGATTTGCCCCTTTAGAACTGTCTTTTGTAAACGCACAATTGAGTGGCCCGCTGCAAAACAGATTGGAAGCTTTGGACAATCCCTTTTTAAATAACACTTATAGCGATCAGGTAATTGTAGCGAGTGCTTACAGCTTTACCTATCGCAAAAATTCGGGAGCACCAGGAAGCGATGGTTGGTATTACCGGGGGAAACTAGAGGGCGCTGGTAATTTTTTAAGAGGCATCGCAAGCACATTTAATCCCAATCATACAAGCACTTCACGTTACCAGATTTTTAACATCACTTTTGCCCAGTTCCTAGCACTGGAGAATGATTTGCGCTATTACAGAAACAATCGTTTTGGACAAACCTTGGCGCTGCGTTTGTTTGCTGCCGCAGCTAAACCCCTCGACAATTTGAACGCCCTGCCTTTTGAAAAAAGTTATTTCGCTGGAGGTAGTAACGGAATAAGAGCTTGGAGGGCACGATCACTGGGTCCTGGCTCCTATTTAGACACAGCATCTTTTGGAGGCTTTTTAAATCGCATAGGAGAAATTCGCCTGGAGGCTAACTCCGAATACCGCTTCGATATCATCTCCTTTTTGGAGGGTGCACTATTTGTGGATGTAGGAAACATTTGGGTCTTTAAAGAAACTGCTAACCGAGCCAATACTGAGTTTAAGGGAGACTTTTACCGTGATTTAGCCGTGGGCGGAGGTTTTGGTCTGCGTCTGGATTTCGATTTTTTTATAATTCGCTTTGACTTAGGTTTTCCATTAAGAGATCCTTCCTTACCGCTGGGAGAAAAATGGTTTTTTCAAGACAAGGAAAAGTATAATCAATTGGTTTCCAGGTACAATGAAATCAACGGGCTAAGTGGAGCCGCAGCCATTCCAAAATACCGTGAAACCCCCAATTTTAACATTGGGATTGGATATCCCTTCTAGACTTGCAGTTAGAGGATTTTTTTAGCTTTGCCGCGTTCAGAAATTAAGAGAAATCCATGTCCTTAAGTAAAATTGAGAGTTTGCTTGGCAACGAAGCCAA
>JBMYJC010000194.1:0-4744 GCA_049594055.1 Luteibaculum sp.
TTGTAAAACAGCAATTGTCGAAGCTCTTTTCTCTCCAAATTGAGTACAATATCATCGTACTTAGTTTTTAAATACCCCGATTCTACTTTTCCGGTTTTGTAATCCAGTAAAAAAATCTCTTCTCCAACCTGGTGTATCCTGTCAATTTTCCCTTTAATACCAACAGATACGATTTTACCGCTTAGTTCGAGATCTAATTTGGCTTCGTACTTTTTTTCCAAGTCCAAAATGAAAATCTCTCCATGTTTTTCCACTAAGTTCTTTTCTTGTTCAAACCAAAGTGGAAGAAGCCTATTGGCCTGGGCCTTGAGTAATTTTAAATAACCCGAATGTTCATTGCCTAAACTTTGAATGTAGGCTTCACTATGACGTTGACATGCTTTTTCAAGAGCAGGTAAATGGTTCAGATCAATCTTCCCTGAACTTCCTCCCAGAATTTCCTTGTAGCCCTTTTCCAAACTGTCATGTACGGCATTTCCTAAAGTGCTTGGAAGAACTTGTCCTAAAGCTTGTATTTCCGGGGCGCGAAAAATGTGTTTGATGAAAAAATCTTTGGGGCAGGCAATGAAAGCGTTTAAGGCACTAGGCGACAGGCCTCTGTTCTCAAGAAAATCTAAATACCGTGTAAAATCCCCTTCTGAAACCGTAAGTGGAACAGATTGGGGGGTACTCGATATTTTACTTTTAGGTTTTACCCCAATTTCCTTGATTGGGTAATCCTCCTCTAAAAGTGGCAACTCCACTAACATTTGTTCCAGGTACCGAGAGCGCCTTTTTTCTCTGCTTTCCAAATAGAAAAGGTGGGCCTCTTTAGCATGGCTGAATAACTGATAAAAGTAAAATCCGTACAGCTTTTCTTTATCCTGAAAGCTAGGCAGCTTATAGTGTTTTCGAAGATCGTTAGCAAAAAATGTATGGTCGCTTACCGAGGGAGGAAGAAGGCCCTCGTTAACCGATAAGACGAAAACCCTTTCAAAATCCAGGTTCCTAACCTCCAACATACCCATAATTTGCAGGCCCTTTCCGGGTTTTCCTTCCGTACTAAAGCCTTGGCCGCTTAAATCATTTAACCATAGATCAAGGTACGTGAATGCGGACAAGCTTGGCGTTGAATAAACTTTAAGTTTTTGGTCAAACTCGACTAGTGATTTGCTGATTTGCTTCTTTGCAGTTTGTAATAAAGTATTCTCCTGCGGAAAAAAATTCTCCATCCACTGCTCCAGTATTCCAGATATTTGAGTAGCCTGGGCACCAATAAGTTGCAGGAATAGAAAGCCCGGATCTTCCTTTTCCAGGTAGTTGCCTAAATGCTTTATGGGTATGCTAGCCTCTGGAAAGCTACTGTGCTCAATTATATCCTGGTTATTGGGGTATTGCAATAGGCTCAAAAAATCAAATACCTGTATCTGGTTGCTGGGTTTACTGTTTAAAAAACCCAGTAATCGAAACAAGTAAGCTACCCATGGCTGTGATTTTAAACTTAAGGGTAGGGTGGCATTAAAATCTTCTACGTTATTCGGTAGGTTTTGCAATAAAGGCTCTAATAATGTGGAATCTGGCAAAAGCACACAGGTTTTGTCCAATTCGGGTGGGCTCAATGTCTCTAAGACACTACAAAGTCCTTCTATTTGCTCAAGGTTGTTACTGCAAGCATAGAGCTTTATACCCGCCTTTTTTTTAACCCACTCCGTATTGTAGACAATGTCCCTGGTAGGCTTGTATATCTCTGGTAATTTCGACTTTGCTTCGTGATTTGGAATGCTCGTAAAACTCGTATCCGATGAGAATATCAAGCAGCCCCGGTCAAGGAATTTAGCAACAAAGGCTTGCTCTGCCGGAGACAGTAGATTAAAACCTGCAAAAATCCACTCGCCTTCAGGGGTAAAATCTTTTTCCGATAGACCACGGTATTTTTTGCCTGTGTATAAAAGCTTTTTTTCATCTAGCAGCGCGTTAAAGTCCTGGTAGATATCAAACAATCGCTGCCAAAACCTATTGAAACGGTCCTGGCTTGGAGAGATCAAATCAATTTCCTTCCAAGCTTCTAACTCTTTAATTCCAACCAGGCTGGAAAAAATCTGTTTGGCGTTAGCAAGCTGCAGGTCTAATTCGTTAAAATCGGCTAGGATATTTTTCCCCCATGGGAGGAAGGCAGCAAAATCCAGGGCAGTGGACTCCATGTGTTTTTTGTACACCTGGTAGAGTAGGAGTAGTAACTCGGTAGAATCTGCGGTAGTAGAATCCGAAAATTGGTCAGCAAGCTGGTTCAGAGTGCTTATTTCGGGGAGCAAGATGGACGAGGCCGAATGATTTTTCCGGAATAGATCTTTTAATAGCAATCCAGCTCGGTTTCCAGGGAAAATAATATGGAGCTCTGGAAGCGCGTATTGTTCTTTTTGAATGTGCTCAAAAATCTGAGCTACAAAGCTGTTTTCAGCTTTACTTTTTGTTGTTGGGAAGCCTAAATCCATTGAAAACAAATCTAAGGAAGTCGGTAAATCCTTGTCGGGTAAAAATGCTTTTAATAACTCCGCTTTGATTTAAAGGCGCCTTTGCTGGCTTAACTCCCTCTTTATGGTTGATCTTTTGAGCGGGATTTTGAGGTAGATCTTTGTTGAGTTTATCGGCCAGGCTATACAAGGATTCCGCTTGTTTTCTTTGGCCGCGGCTCTCCAACAGAACCCCCAGGTTATTGTGTGCTATGGCATCGTTGGGATCCAGTGCAATGGCCTTTTCGTAATCGGCAATGGCACCATCTACATCTCCCATTCGATCTTTGGCAAAGGCCCGGCTGGCGTAGCGGTATGCCCTATTGGGTTCAAGTTGGGCGCTTTGATTAAAATCCATGAGCGCCAAGTGAAATTTTTCCAACAGTAAGTAGGAGGTGCCCCTATCTGATAAAATGTCGGGGTGATTTGGAACCTGCTCCAAGGCGATGTTAAACAGTTCTATGGCTTTATCCAGGTTACCAGCATTGTGTGCTTCACTGGCCCTTTTATGTGTTTCATTTACAAATTTCATCCTAGTGTTTTAAAAGTTAACCCATAATATTCATTAGAAGTTTTGAGAATAACCAACAAAATCTTCTACTGAATATTGACGAAAAACGCCTCCGAGAAGGCGTTTTTGTTAGGGTTAACCCAATTGTGATATTTGCGTTCTTAGGACTAAAAAATAATGGAACCTGTTTATCGCAAATACAGCAATAATCATCGCTTTTTTAAGGTGATAGATTCCCAGACTTTTCACGAGTTTCAGGTTATTGGTTCCCGCTATCAGCAGTATCTAATTAAGGCAGATACCTATCCAGAACGATTATTTATTCAAGATCTAATTGCCTGCAGCTTTGATGGCGTAGAAGAATTAAGCGAAGCCGAATTTCGCCAACAGCTAGATGAGCTTAAAGCCCGGCTCCAGGAAATTAAGCCGCATCAAAATTAATCTTGATTTTGCTCGATCTTGGATAGGAGCTACAGGTTAATGTAAATCCCTCTTGAATTTCACCATCGGTAATTCCCAGATTTTGAGACAAGTAAACCTCACCGTCATCAACCAGTGCTCTGCAAGTAGCGCATACTCCGCCCTGGCAACTGTACGGGGCATCTAATCCGGCTTTTAACATGGCGCTTAAAATAGTTTCGCTCTCGTTTATTTCCAGGTTGCTTTCCACACCATCCAATAGTACGGTTACCTGTGCATTACCACTGAATGGGGCAGATGTATCTTCTAGTTCCTCATCTGGTGCTTCAAAAAATTCCATGTGAATCAGGTTATGCGGAACGCCTAATAGTTGCAATTGGGACTTTACAAATTCCATCATTGGCCCCGGGCCACAGATATAGTGGTGACTAGATTTTAAATCTCCTAGGTCCTGCTCATTAAACCATGTACTTGAGATTCTGCCTGGGAGTGCCTTTTCAAATCGCTCTCCGTTTTCTTCAATAAAATTCGTGATATATAATTGGTCGGGGAATTTTTTCTGCCACCATTTTAGTTCGTCACGAAAAATAATTTCATCTGGATTTTTATTTGCGTAGGCTAGATGCACCAACTTTGTGCTTGTTAGCAATAGCTGCTTTAAGATGCCGAAAATGGGAGTAATACCGCTACCACCCGCATAGAGAAAAACATTAGCTTCTTCATGCAGTTGGCCACTGTCCCAAATGAAATTTCCCTCGGGGGTGGATACTTCAATAAAATCACCTGGATTTAATTGTCGGTTTAAAAAAGGAGACATTTTTCCCCCTTCAACCTCTTTTACCGCAATTTGGAAAGCTTCTTTTGCCTGCCAGGCGCTGCATATGGAGTAGGATCTCCTCAACTCTTCACCCGCTATGGTTTTTTTTATGGTGATGTACTGCCCGTTGCGATAGATGTATTTCTCTTTAAGCGTTTCGGGAATTTCTAGGGTTATTGCTACGGCTTTTGGTGTTTGGCGTTCCACTTGGGAAACACGCAGGCTGTAAAACTGCTGAGACATTAAGTAAGATGTGGTTTTTGATTAAAATCCTGGTCGAACCATTTGAATGTGTTCGATATCGTCAAGTATGTAACCCGCGCCTTCGGCTGTGTAACCATGACGCGAGTAAAAGGCTCTAAGGTGTAATTGTGCTTCTATACGCACCGGTACATTGCCAAATTCCTGTTTAATATAACTGTGTATATCGCTAACCAGATCGTGGGCATAACCCCTTTCCCGGTATTCCTCTGTAATTCCTAGCCTTCCAAAAGAGGCTTCGCTGTA
>JBMYJC010000195.1:0-4709 GCA_049594055.1 Luteibaculum sp.
AATAACAGGTTCAACAATATCTGGTTCATTTATTGGAGAAGGATCTGGACTAACAGGTATTACATCAACTCCAGATTTAAAATATAGAATATATGTAACCGGTTCTGGAGCTAATTCAATCGTGTAGTTCAGCCCCAAATTCATTGAAGTATTTCTGAAGTCCCAGTTAGATTTAACGATGCTTTCGGAATTATCTTCATTTATTTCTATCAGTTCAAAGGATGTTGTCGATTTAAAGTTGCCGTACTCTATAACAACGGCCAGTTCAGGCAGTACGTGGCAACCTACTGCGAAAGAAAAAGCCCTTCCGTTTTTCATTTCTCTATCCTTGCGATCCTCAAATCCTTCAAATAAGTAAGGATTGTTGCTTAAAGATCCCAGACCAAAGTTTCCCCAAAAGAACAACTCTCCACCCATGGTACTCGGCTTATTTCTCTTGAAATCGGTTTCGGAAAATTGTGGCTCTGCAGGGATGTAGAAATCTTTTTTAAAGGAATTTACATCCACTCTATTGATGCGGTAACTGTTTTTTGTTCTGGTTTCATTGTCCATCTGGGTGTAAACAATCTTAGAGGGGGAAACTTGTAAGATTTTACATTGGATGGAATCATTATCCTGAGTGACGATGAGGTCTTGGGAATAGCCCTTACCCTGTAACGCCAAAACGAGGCAAAAGAGTAAGAAGAAGGTTTTTGTTACAGAATTCATAGTAAATCCTAATCGTTTATTTACCGAAGTTAATGCTCACTCCAAGGTTTAATTCATACCGGTTGAAATCTAGGTCATAACCGGTTTGCTGCGAACCATTTGCCTTGCCTCCTTGGTTATTGCGGGCTGTCCAGCTTATTTCCTTAACCCGCGTTGTTAGGTAACGAGCACAAGCAAAGAAATAAATGTGCTCTGTAACCCGAACGTGGGGACTTAAACCCACATGGAAGCCTATGGCTTTTGAGCTTTCTGAATAGTTTTCAACATAGGAACCCTCTCTATATCTCGGGTCATTAGTGTAGGCGGTTCGCTGAACACCAACTGAAAGCTCTATAAAACCATATTTATCAATGGGTTGTGAGGTACAAAATCCAAGGTTTAGGCTATTTAGTTTTATGTCCTCAGAGAAAGATACTTTTTCTATGGACCCTATTCCATCAATAAATTGGGTCTCAATTTCTGCATCACTAGTAAAATTGGAGTACAAAAAATAAAAACCAATCAGGGGTTGGATGTAATAGCGCAAACCGATGGATTTGTTTTTGCCGTTTTTTATATCATCCAAATAACTGGAAGCTCTGGGATCTATATTGTCCTCTTTTTTTCTTGTTAAGTGGCCAGTTCCAAGACCTGCATTAATAAATAGTCCTGCGTAGGAATAGTCCGTTTTCTCCCAAGTTAATACCTGTTCAGGAATTTGTTCGCCTTCTTTATAGAATCCTTCAAGATAGGTGCGAACACTTTTTAAAGGGATATTATCGGATTTTTGGATGTTCCCTGATTTGTAATTAAACACAATGCGCTGACTATTCACATTCAGGATTTTACAAGGAATGGAATCATTTTTATGAGTAACTATCAGATCCTGAGAGCGCGTTACGCTATAGAAAATACAGATTGAGGAGATCGTTAAAAGGCTAGATCTAAGAAATGAATTCATCAATAAGTAGTCTATTAAGTTTACTGTAAGTTGAAACTCAGGCCAAGATTAAACTCAAAGCGGTTAAAGTCTAGCGGGTTAGCAAGTTTTTCAGTACCTGAGGCCGATCCCCCCGGGCCA
Organism: Luteibaculum sp.; assembly: GCA_049594055.1. Taxonomy (GTDB): domain Bacteria; phylum Bacteroidota; class Bacteroidia; order Flavobacteriales_D; family Luteibaculaceae; genus Luteibaculum. The sequence goes on from JBMYJC010000195.1 coordinate 1,769, forward strand.
CTTGCATTCCAATCAATCTCGTCTATGGCCGTGCTGATATATCGGGCGCTTAGCACGCCAAAAATTTTATCGCTTATACGGATGTGAGGATTTAAACCAAGGAATACCCCCACCGCAGAACTAGACTCCATGAAGTCGGCATAATTCGATCCTTGACGAACACTTCCATCATTTAAGTATTTGGTAATGCTAATGCCCCCTTGAAGCTCAATAAAGGCAGTTTCGCCTACAACGATGCATGTCGCACCCCCAATGTTTGTGCTTTTTAAGCGGATATCTTCATCAATTGAAAACGTACCCTGTGTACCATTCTCGAGTAAAACAGGAAAAGAAATACTGGCATTGGACCTAAAATTGGAATGGTGCAGAAAAAGGCCAAAGCTGGGAGAGAAGTAGTACTTCATTCCCAAGGAAAAATTGCGACCAGTAGTGATGTCTCTAAAATATTTTTCTCCGTCTGGACTCAGGTTGTCATCTTTTCGTCTGGTAAGCTTTCCAAGCCCATATCCCCCCGTTATCATTAATCCCTGAAAAGAAATTTGGCTTATCATAAGTTTTGGGGATAGCGGTGGAACTCTTTCCCCTTCCTTATAGAAATTCATTTTGTACGTATGGACTTTCTTAAGAGCGAGGTTATCCGTTTTTCGGGTGCTTCCGAATTCATAGGAGAAAACAATTCGCTGCGTATTCACAAAAAGGATTTTGCAGGGAATGCTATCGTTTTTTTCGGTGACAATAAGATCTTGGCCAAAGCCTAGGCTAGGTAGGAAAACTAAGGCAAAGAGAAACTGGCGGTAGTTCATTACTAAGGTGTTGGTGTAGGTTGTTCTAAATCCGAAGCCTTGTCCAGCTTCTAGAGTTTGGTGGTGTTAATCGCGGAAAAGGGAACCCGGCTTTTAATAAATTTTAGCAAAAATAGGTTTTTGCTAAAATTACTCCCTTAATCTTAAGTTAAGATTTTACCTTCATGCAGTTTTTGTTTGGTAATGGATAAGAAACCTGAGAATTACAAGCGGTAATTGGGTAGGAGAACTAGCTAGTAGTTTGCTTTCTCTTGATATCAGAAATGCTTAGAAGCGGATCTTTTTAACCATACTTGTTCCCACTATATCTGAACAAGGAATAGAGCGTGGCTTTTTCTTTTTACTGGAAGAATCGTAGGCAAAAACCAAGGTGATTTCGTGCGCTCCGTGCGATTGGCTCTGGGAAAGTTTGGAAAGTGATACATCATAATTGTATCCCATATGCATATTTAGCCATTGAAAACCAGCGTAAATAATGATGGCCTCGTTATTGGCATAACCGGGTTGGTACGCTTTTAATCCAGGAATTCCTCTGTACATAAGACCTAATTCAAGAGCACCATAATGGTAAATCGCTCCAATGTCTAATTGATCCCAGTTTAACTGCGCTTTATACAGGGCTGTATAGCTCACATATACCGGAGTTTTTGCTCTGTAATCTCCTTTAATCATATGATCATACAGTACATAACCAGAATAGCGCATGGGCAAATTGTACTGGGTAGCGGTAAAGGATTGGTTGGCTTGATTAAGGTGATCGGCAGCTGCCCCAACCCGTAGATTGTATTTATCGTGTTTCCACTCAATACCAAAAGCAAAATCCAGGTAGCTCACGCTGTTGTTATTAAAGCCTTCTACTGAGGCACCGGTAGTTTCCCTCAATAATTGGTCTGCAAAAACCAGTTTGTTAAAATCTATGCTTCTGTTGGCAAAGGCGGTACGGGCTCCAAAACGCAGCATCTGACGGTAGTTGAGTCTAACCCCATATCCATAGCTCAAGGCGATGTTTGTGTAGGTAAGCGCACCATCTCCGGCCACATCCTGTAAAGCGTATAGCGCAATACCACTATTAATTTTGCTGAGCTTATGATCTATAAACCCGGCATAGGTTTTATAGTTTTTCTTGATTCCAGGCCATTGATCTCTCGCATGCACTCCAGCGCGATTATACTTGCTTGCACCTGCCAAGGCAGGGTTTAACTGGAAAGGATCGTTGTAGAATTGCGCAAACTGCACCTCCTGAGCGAAGGCAGCTATTGCAAAGAAGCTACAGAAAACTGAGCACCAAAAACGATATGTTAGGCGACCTATTTCCATATCAAGGTCACGTTTCCGGTTTCAGAGACTTTTTCTCCCGTAACAAAGGAGGCAGTTATTTGCCAGATGTAAACATCTTGCTGGGATAATTTTCCTTTGTAGTAACCGTCCCAGCCAATGTTGATATCATTGGATTCAAAAACCAATTCCCCCCAACGGTTATAAATGCGCATATTGAATTCGCTCACATACTCTGTTATGGGATAGAATACATCATTGCTTAAATCATCCTTGCTATAATGTCCGCCATTAGATCCACCCGTGTTAGGGGTAAATCCTGTGGGAACGGAGAACTTGATAAAGGGATTAATTTGAATAGTCAGTTCCGCAGTAGCTGAACAGCCATATTGATTGGATACCCAGAGTTCTGCAACATAGATCCCGGTGTCTGAGAAGGTTTTTAATGGATCCATATCCTGAGTAGAAGTTCCGTCACTGAACTGCCAATCCCAATAAATAAATGAACTGGATTCATTAAAGAATTGAATTTTAGGATCCTTAATGGTTGTTTTATACCGATCTGCACTTGCAGCAACCAATGGACTTGGGTTTACAATTACTTTATGCGGGGTACTGGAAATCGCACGGCATCCCAGTGGTGAGATAATTTCCAACCATAGGTCATATTCACCTGGGGAGTTATATGAATGTCTCAAGGGGTTGTCAATTGATGTACTTCCATCCCCAAGATTCCAGTTGTATTTTAATACCCCTGAATTTGCATTGAGGGTGTCCACCAATAAAATGTCTTGTGGCGAACATCCAACTACCACCGTGTCGTCAACAAAAATTTTAGGCGAAGGGTTAGCAAACAAGAATAT
>JBMYJC010000196.1:0-4691 GCA_049594055.1 Luteibaculum sp.
AATATCGTTGGTTGCAATTGCAATGTGCTGTACACCCGCCCCGTGATAAAAATCCAAATACTCTTCTATTTGCGACTTTTTTAGACCGTCTGCAGGTTCATTAATTGGAAACTTAATGTATCCGTTTCCATTAGAAACCACCTTAGACATTAGAGAAGTATACTCTGTGGAGATGTCCTTGTCATCAAAGGTGATTAGGAGTTTAAAGCCCATTACATCTTCGTAAAACTTCACCCACTCATTCATTTTTCCTAATTCCACATTTCCTACGCAGTGGTCTATGTGCAAGAGTCCTACAGGCTCGGCTAAGGGCTCCGCATCCCATTTTTCAAAGCCTGGCAGAAATGGTCCCTTGTAGTCTTTTCGCTCTACAAAACGGTGGATCGTGTCTCCGTATGTATGGATTGACGCGGTAACCACCTTTCCGTGTTCGTCTTCGGTAGTTTTTGGGGCTGCAGCTGCTTTTGCGCCACGTTCTGTGGTAGCCTCAAATGAATATTTCGCATCATCCACCCAAAGGGCCAAAACTTTTACTCCATCACCATGCCTTCTAACATGGTCAGAGATTTCACTATTAGGATCGAGACTGGTGGTTAAAACCAATCTGATTTTACCCTGCTTTAGGCAATAACTGGCACGGTCTTTTATTCCGGTTTCCGGACCGGCATAAGCCAATGGTTGAAAACCAAATGCTGCTTGGTAATAATAGGCTGCCTGTTTAGCATTTCCCACATAAAACTCTACGTAATCGGTTCCATTAATGGGAAGGAAATCCGTTTCCGGATTGTGGTCTTTGTGTAGCTCCGCTAACTTGTTTTCCATTGTTTTCTTTTTACTTATATCTGTCTTCCATCCAGGATTGGTAATAGTTACCATCATCCAAATCCATGGCTTGTTGTGTGATCTTTAAGGGTTTAAAAGTGTCAATCATAACGGCTAATTCCAAGGTCTCTTTTTGACCTATGCTGCGCTCGTATGCTCCCGGGTGTGGCCCATGAGGAATTCCTCCAGGGTGCAGGGTAATCATTCCTTTTTCTATGTGGTTTCGGCTCATAAAATCACCGTCTACATAGTATAGCACCTCATCAGAATCTATGTTGCTGTGATTGTAAGGGGCTGGAATGGCGTCTGGGTGATAATCGTATAAGCGCGGGCAAAAAGAGCAAATCACAAAGTTATGCGCCTCAAAGGTTTGGTGTATTGGTGGCGGCTGATGCACCCGACCAGTAATAGGTTCAAAATCGTGAATAGAGAATGCGTAGGGAAAATTATATCCATCCCAACCTACCACATCAAAGGGGTGCGATGCATAAACCAACTCGTGAAGCACACCTGCTTTTTTCACCTTTACAGTAAACTCTCCAATTTCGTCATGTGTCTCCAATTTCTCTGGAGCCCTGAAATCTCTCTCGCAAAAAGGCGAGTGTTCAAGAAGCTGCCCGAAATTATTTCGGTACCGTTTAGGTGTGAGTAAGGGTGAGAAGGATTCTGTTATAAGCAGGCGGTTATTTTCATCCTTAAAATCTATTTGATAAATCATCCCACGAGGAATTACCAGATAATCTCCATAGGAAAAGGGGATGTTTCCAAGAAAAGTCCGCAATACACCGCTGCCTTCGTGAATAAATATCATCTCATCGGCATCGGCATTTTTATAGAAGTAGTTGCGCAGAGATTTTTTTGGAGCTGCAAGTACAATGTGTAAATCGTTGTTCACTAAAACCGGAACTCTACTCTCTAAAAAGTCATCTGTAGGTTTTATTTTAAAACCATTTAGCGCCCTTGCAGTGATGTTTTTCTCCACAGCAATTTTAGGTGTCACATCACGGCTTGCTTTAATCTCCTTAACAATTGTGGGCCGATGCAAATGATAAAGCAGTGAAGACATTCCGTGGAAGCCTTCGGTTCCAAACAGTTGCTCGTAGTGCAAACTGCCATCCTGCTTCTTAAAAGTGGTGTGTCTTTTGTGAGGAATTTTCCCCAGTTTATAATAAAATGGCATAGTCGTAATTCTTTCTTTTCACCGTTCCAATTCGTACCTAAGCGAAATTATTATTTTTCAGCGGAAGTAAGACTTTTACCTCTTTAGTCCACCACCTGTTTTATCTACTTTTACCCCAGTATTTTTAAGCCATGGGAAAAACTTTAGTTATTGGATCGTCTGGTCAAATTGGAACAGACTTAGTTGAGGAACTTCGTAAAAGGTATGGAACCCAAAATATAATTGCTAGCGATATACGCAAGCCGGAATCTATGGATGGGCCATTTGTTACCTTGGATGCAACGAATAAGGAAGCCCTACAAGCAGAGCTTGCTAATGATGAGGTTGACACGGTTTACCTTTTGGCCGCTTTGCTTTCTGCAACGGCAGAGAAAAACCCTCAATTTGCGTGGGATTTAAACATGGGCAGTTTAAGCCATGTTTTGGATTTTGCCCGCGAGGGAAACATTAAAAAAATTTTCTTTCCCTCTTCTATTGCTGTTTTTGGTCCTACTACTCCAAAAAATCAAACTCCTCAACGCACCATCCTAGAACCAAGTACGGTATATGGAATTACTAAACTAGCCGGTGAACGATGGGCAGAATACTACTTTAAGCGTTACGGCACAGATATTCGTGGTATACGATACCCTGGACTTATAAGTTGGAAATCATTACCTGGTGGAGGAACAACAGATTACGCCGTTCAAATTTTTTACGATGCCTTACAGGGAAAAACCCATGAGTGTTTTTTAAATCAAAACACCGAATTACCCATGCTGTACATGGAGGATGCTGTCCGCGGAACCATAGAACTTATGGAAGCTCCAAGCGAAAACATTAAAATTAGATCGGCATACAATTTGGCCGGCTTTAGCTTTACTCCAGCTCAAATTGCCGATGCCATTAAAAAACATATTCCAAGCTTTAACATTTCCTATAATCCAGATTATCGCCAGGCCATTGCAGACTCCTGGCCAAACTCCATTGACGACCAGGAAGCCCGAAAGGATTGGAACTGGAAACCTGAGTACGATCTCGATGCAATGGTAGAAAACATGCTTAGCAATCTGGAAAAAAAACTATCCAAAAAATAAAATGTCCAGCCTACATATTTACAACTCATTAAAGCGAAAAAAGGAAGAATTTAAACCGATAAATCCACCCTATGTTGGCCTATATGTTTGTGGGCCCACCGTATACAGCTATGTCCATTTAGGAAATGTTCGCAGCTTTATCACATTTGACGTAGTGTACCGCTACCTAAAACATTTGGGTTACCAGGTGCGCTATGTCCGCAACATAACCGATGTTGGCCATTTAGTGGACGACCAGGATTCTGGAGAAGATAAGATTGGAAAAAAAGCCAGGCTGGAAAAGAAAGATCCTATGGAAGTGGTACAATATTATGCCAACGACTTCCACCGGGTTATGGACACTTTTAACACAGTTCCGCCAAGCATAGAACCTACAGCAACAGGCCATATTGTGGAACAAATTGGCATGATTAAACGCATCCTGGACAATGGCTTTGCTTATGAGGTAAATGGCTCCGTTTATTTTGATGTTTTAAAATACCAGCAGGAGAAAGGGAATTACGGAGAATTATCTGGAAGGGTAATTGAGGAATTACTGCAGAATACACGCGAACTGGATGGACAAGATGAAAAGCGGAACCCAGTGGATTTTGCTATATGGAAAAAAGCAGACCCTAGCCATATCATGCGCTGGCCCTCGCCCTGGAGCGATGGTTTTCCCGGGTGGCATTTGGAGTGTTCTGTAATGAGCACGAAATACCTGGGCGATACCTTTGATATTCACGGAGGAGGAATGGATTTAAAATTCCCCCATCACGAGTGTGAAATTGCGCAATCCGTTGCGGCCGATGGAAATAACCCCGTAAATTATTGGATGCATGGAAATATGCTCACGGTAAACGGGCAAAAAATGAGCAAATCATTGGGGAATGCATTCTCACCGGACCAACTCATTAGCGGAAATCACGAGCTATTGGAAAAGGGCTTCTCACCCATGACCATTCGCTTTTTTATGTTGCAAACGCATTACGCTTCTACCCTGGACTTTTCTAATGAAGCACTAATGGGAGCTGAAAAAGGATTTAAACGCCTACTGAATGCTTATCAGGCGCTACAAAAAATCCAAGCCAACAAAGATGCTTGCACCCTGGAGAAAAATTGGAAAGACAAGTGCAAGGAAGCCATGGATGATGACTTTAACACACCCATGGTAATTGCTCATTTATTTGATGCTGTTAAAGTGATCAACTCTGCTGCAGATGGGCACACGCAACTCTCCGCAGATGAGATCATTTATTTCCAGGAACTTTTTGCCGATTACTTGATTGACGTGATGGGAATAAACCCAGAATTAGAGCTAGGTGGCGGCCAAGATGAACTTTTAGATAAGGTAATTGCTACGCTAATAGAAATGAGGCAGGAAGCTCGCAAAAACAAGGATTTTGCAACTTCAGATGCCATTCGCGATCGCCTGGCTGCGGCTGGAGTTCTTTTAAAAGACGGAAAGGAAGGCACTTCCTGGGAAAAACTCTAGTGCATGGGAATTCTTATTGCCCTCATTGCTATTTATTTCTCTTGCATCATAATTGCAAGAGCCAGTGATGGTTTTGAGGCAGCAGCAGATTATTTAGGAAGAAATCTAAGCGATGGGGTAAAAGGAGCAACCATTAATG
>JBMYJC010000197.1:0-4678 GCA_049594055.1 Luteibaculum sp.
TCGTCTGCCTCATAGGCAAATTATGCTCTATTGCATAATTTGGGATTAATTTAACTTAGCCCGATTAAATCAATCAATTATGAAAAAAGCAAGGGTATTTAGTATTGCTGCCATGGCTGCTTTGATGGTATTTAGCGCCTGTAAAAAGGATGAAAAAAAAGAGGAAACACCAGAAGCCCAAGTTTATGGCTCGGCTAGTTATGCCGGTAAAAGCACAGACTATGGCAAGGCAGCGGCATTTGAGATCAACAGTCAGAACCAATTCTACAACTACGATTTCTATGCATACTCCAACGGTATCAATATAGAATTTGACTACCAGGTTGGACAGGGACAAATTAGCAGTGGATACAGTGCAGAAGGTTTTGGTGGTAGCATCCTTAGTATTTCCTTTGGGTCGGAAACCAATAACCTCAATGGCCTAACCATTAATGAAGATTCGCTACAAAGCAATTTCTCCTCTAACATTAGCGCTACGCTTAACGACTTTTCCTCAGAAGGATTGATGTTGGAAGCCGATAGCATCTCATTAAAAATCAACTCTTTCGGTTCGGGACAAGTAAACTTTGATGTGTATTTCGTTACCGAAACAAAGCAAGTGGTTAGCGCCAACTACAATGGCCCTGTTACGGTTACCCAGTACAATAACGATTAAGCCTTTTGGCTATAGTGCATAAAAAAAAGCGACTTTGATAGTCGCTTTTTTTGTTTGGTGTGGATTAATCTATACCGCAGTAACTAATGACATAGATCTACCAATACTCTCATAGTGGTAGCCCAGTTCCCTCATACGATCTAATTCGTACAAGTTTCTTCCATCAAAAATTACTTTCTCTTTTAATCGGGAGGTTACTTTCTCAAAATCGGGATTTCTAAAAGCACTCCACTCAGTAGCAATCAAAAGGGCATCAGCACCATCAAGCGCATCATACATCCCAGTTGCGTACGCAATTTTATTACCAATGCTCTTCTCAACATTTTTCATGGCCTCTGGATCGTAAGCGGTGATCTGTGCACCTGCCTCTGTTAAGGCATCAATCATATACAATGCAGGAGCTTCTCTAATATCGTCCGTATCGGGCTTAAAAGCTAAGCCCCACATTGCGAATTTCTTGCCCTTTACATCTCCGTTAAAGTGGTCCATAACTTTCTCTACCAGGCGCAACTTCTGGCGCTCGTTAGTACTCATTACAGATTCCAAAATCTGGAATTCGTAACCGCTGTCTTTTCCAGACTTTGCCAAAGCCTGAACATCTTTGGGGAAGCAAGAACCACCATATCCAATACCTGGGAATAAAAAGCGCGGTCCAATACGAGTATCTGTCCCCACTCCTCTTCTTACCATATCCACATCGGCACCAACCTTCTCGCAGAAATTAGCAATCTCGTTCATGAAGGTGATTTTTGTAGCCAGGAAAGAGTTTGCCGCGTATTTGGTTAGCTCCGCAGATTTCTCATCCATAAAAATGATGGGGTTTCCTTGTCTTACAAAGGGCTTGTACAATTCTTCCATCACCTTTCTAGCCTTTAAGCTAGAGGTTCCCACTACTACACGATCCGGCTTCAAAAAGTCGTCTACGGCAAAACCTTCTCGCAAGAATTCAGGATTAGAAACTACATCAAATTGAACAGAAGTTCTGTCCTTAAGCACATTGGTTACCTTCTCGGCTGTGCCAACAGGAACCGTACTTTTATCTACAATTACTTTGTAATCCTCAATGATTCCACCCAAGTCCTCTGCTACTTTTAATATGTAGCTCAAATCCGCAGAGCCATCTTCTCCCGGAGGAGTTGGAAGCGCTAAAAAGATTATTTGCGCGGGTTTTACAGCTTCCGCCAAGTTGGTTGTAAAACTTAAGCGGCCTTGCTTAATATTTCTATCAAACAGCACATCCAGGTGCGGCTCGTATATGGGTATTTCACCGCGTTGCATGGCCGCAACTTTCTCGGCATTAATATCCACACAAACTACGTCATTACCAGTTTCGGCAAAACAAGTTCCGGTAACTAAACCAACATATCCGGTTCCTACTACTGCAATTTTCATCGTATAAAATCAATTAATGTATTTGTAATTCTTTTCAGGGTTTCCTCATCCAACTCGCTGTGCATGGGCAAGGATAAAACGATATCAGTTAAATCATTTGTGTTTTTCAGATGGCTCTCATCTGGGCAATAATGCTTGTAGGCCTTTTGTCTGTGCACAGGAACCGGGTAATACAACATACTCGGAATACCGTGATCATTCAAGTGTTTCATTAAAGCCTCTCTATCCACCCCGTTTAATTTTAAGGTGTATTGGTGAAATACATGGGTGGAATATGCTGCCCGAACAGGGGTTTCAATTTGAGCTACATTGGCAAAAGCCTTATCATAAAAATCAGCAGCTTTTCTTCTGGTTCCATTGTAGCTATCTAAATGCGGAAGTTTTACTCTTAGGATAGCCGCCTGCACAGAGTCCAAACGCGAGTTTACCCCTACTAAATCGTGGTAATAGCGCACTTCCTGACCGTGGTTGGCAATCTTTTTCAGCTTATCAGCAAGTTCATCGTTGTTGGTAAACAGGGCTCCTCCGTCTCCGTAACAACCCAGGTTTTTGGAGGGAAAAAAAGATGTGGTTCCAATATCTCCTATCGTTCCCGCTTTACTGCTTTTACCATTGCTGTGAAAATAATCTGCGCCAATTGCTTGAGCAGTATCTTCTACCACAGCCAAATTGTGTTCTTTGGCAAATGCCAGAATCTCGTCCATTTGTGCACATTGACCATATAAATGCACAGGAACAATTGCTTTAGATTTACTGGATAAGGCTTTTTTCATGGAAGCAATGTCCATGGTGTAAGTATCCAGGTCCACATCCACAAAAACCGGCTTTAGACCCAACAAGGCAATTACCTCAACGGTAGCTACATAGGTAAAACTGGGGGTAATTACTTCATCGCCTGGTTTTAAGCCCAATGCCATCAGTGCAATCTGCAAGGCATCTGTACCGTTGGCACAGGGAATTACATGTTTAACATTTAGATATGCCGCTAATTCTTTTGCAAAATTCTGAACCTCGGGGCCATTTATAAAGGCCGTTGATTCCAAAACATCAATCAACGCGTTGTCAATCTCACTTTTGATTTTCCGGTACTGACCGGCTAAATCCACCATGGGTAAAGCCTTCATAGAAGGAATAATTAAATTTGGGGCGAATATACACAATAAGGTGCCCCCACTTGCCCGATAATCATCAGCTTTAGCATTCTATGACGCAACTATTTAGGATTTTATTTTTCACGAGCTCCCTTCTTTTTTCATCGCAACTGCGGGCGCAAAAAACTGTTTCTCAGCCTGAGAGTTTCAGCTTCTTTTCGGTTGGATTCGGAAGCTACCTGGCAGCGGGAGATTACGATGAATATTTTGGCACGCACTTTCAATTAGGTGGACAGCTTGGCTACAAAACCAAGAACAATTTGATGTTTACACTGGAGGGGAATTTCATTTTTGGGAATCAGGTGGAAAGTGATGAGATGCTAAAAAATGTACGCACCTCCAACGATGAAATTTTAGATAAAGACGGGCAAATAGCCACCATTTTATTTTTTCACCGGGGCTATTCCTTTCTTGCCACCGCACAAAAAATTCTTCCAACCAAATGGGCCAAAAATCCAAATTCTGGAATTTTCATTTCAGGCGGGCTGGGCTTTTTGCAACACAAGGTGCGGGTGGAGAACCAAAACAACCGCATACCCTTCCTGGATGGCGATTATGAAAAAGGTTACGACCGCCGTACGAACGGATTGGTGCTAAAACAGAGTATTGGTTACGTAAATTTTAGCAACAGCGGACTGGCTAATTTTTCACTTGCTTTTGAGGTATACGAGGCTTTTACCAAGAACCGCAGGGCTTATAATTTCGACCTTGGCGGTCCAGACAATAGATCGCGCTTAGATCTTGCCTTTGGGATTCGCTTTTCCTGGTTGGTTCCCATGTTCAGCCGCATGTCCACCCAATACTACATCGATTGAGTCGCTGGCTCTACGAAATAGGAATTAGATGCTACGGTACTGCCTTACACGGCATTGCTCCTTTTCATAAAAAGGCGCGGAAATGGGTGGATGGACGTAAGGGTGTTTTTAAACACGTAAAAGAAGTAAGGGATACTTTTACTCTCGCCCCCGCCCACTTTCATTGTGCCAGCTTAGGAGAATATGAACAAGCACTCCCCATCATTGAATGTTACCACCAAAAGCATCCCAAGCGACCCATTAGCATTAGCTTTTTCTCACCCTCAGGTTTTGAACACGCCAAACTTCCAGATTGGGTGAGTTTGGTTTTTTACCTGCCGTTGGATTTAAAAAAGAATGCCCGCAAACTGACAGATACACTTAATCCCCATTTTTTTGCTGGCATTAAATACGAGGTTTGGCCAAATATCATCGGTTGTTTTAAAGCGCAAGGAACACCTTGTTTTTTGTTATGTGGTAATTTCAGGACAGACCATATTTACTTTAAACCCAGAGGCCAGTTTTTACTGGAAACTCTAAAGCAATTTGAGGCCATCAGTGTTCAAAATAGTTCCAGCAAAAAGCTACTAGCCAAATACAATATCCCAGCAAATAATTTTGGCAAAAATGTACCGCCTTATAAGATAACATGGAAAAACTGCCAAAAAAAGAGTTGACAACCAACC
>JBMYJC010000198.1:0-4628 GCA_049594055.1 Luteibaculum sp.
AGAAATACTTTTTCCTTCAAAACCAGGAATGCCCGGGCTTCCACTGAAATTTTCTTCAACAGCACAACCATCCATTACCTTGTTTACAATGTTAATTCCAGATTTTCCCGAACCCCATGTTAAGGCCCAATCGCCAACCCAAAAGTCCATCATTTCATATTCAGGTCCAGAACAAGGCGGCTGTTTAGAGCTTTGCGCAAATAGGGAACAACTAAAGAGTAGGGTAATTATTAAGGTAATCTTGGACATGCTCTTTTATTTTGTGAGCAAAGTGGTAAAAAATTGGCAGAAAATCATCTTTAGCCTCTAAGCAAAAGCTAACAGCACCATTTAAGTCCTGCTCAAAGCCAATTCGCCTGCCGATGTTTACGGTAGCCCATTTAAAGCCTTCCTCATCCGCGTAGCGAAGAAGCCAATTTCCACTTTTCATGTAAGGGTAAAATTGCTTTACCCTACCGGGCAGCATATTGTGTTCATCAATGGTAGCGTAAAACCAACGGCTGAAATCTTTTAAGCTGGCAGGATGAAAATCGGCCCAGTTTGCAGCCAGCAGGTGGTCTATGTAAATGTCAATTACTACAGGAGTCATTTTTCCCGCCAGTGGATAAAGGCTTCGTTTTAGTGGATTAAATCCATCATAATCATCGGTGTAGTTATCGATTGAGCGGTGAAGTAGAATCCCTTTTTTTATTTCATCGGGATATTTTAGGTAGTTTTTGACCTTCACTCCATCGGCAATAAAATTGCCAACGGTTAATTCGCTATTTCCTCCAGATAAATACCCGTGTCCTAAAAAATTCAATCCCTTTTGCTTATGCGTTTGCAGAGGTCAATTTAGTATTTTGTGAGCCTTTAGCATGAATATTTCAGAGAACCGAAAATCCTTGTATTGGACGGCCCAGATTAGCGGTTGGCTCATTTACTTGTCTTTTGTTCTAATCTATAACCTGTTTGGGGATAAATTTACCTGGGGTGCTCTGGTATCAACGCTGTTAATTCTATTGGTTGGAATTCCCGTTACACACCTTTTTCGGTTTATCATCTTAAAACTGGATTGGTTGCGCTATTCCCTCTTACAAGCCATACCCAGGATATTATTTGGCAGCTTTTGTTTGAGCATCTTGTTTATGACCCTGCACGATTTGCTCACGCAAATTTTTGTGCCAAGGCTAGCCAGTTTTTTCGAGTTAGAGTTTGTGGATATCCTTCAAACCCTCTTAAACTGGACGCTTGTTCTGGTGTTTTGGTCCATCCTTTACTTCACAGCACACTACTTTTTTAATTACCGCAGGCAGGAGATTTTAAACATACAGCTTGAGGCTTCCCGAAATGAGATTGAACTGAGCAACTTAAAATCTCAGCTCAACCCTCATTTTATGTTTAATGCTTTAAATGGAATTCGTGCTTTGGTGGATGAAGAACCGGAGAAGGCAAAAAAATCCATTACCCAATTAAGTGTTCTACTGAGGGCCTCTTTGGGCACCGGGAAAAGCAAAACCATTAAACTCAAAGATGAGCTGAACTTGGTTGAAAACTACCTTTCACTGGAAAAAATGCGCTTTGAGGATCGGCTGCAAATGGAGTTTGATATTGATCCTTCTGCCAGAGATTTGAATATTCCACCCTTAATGCTGCAAACCATTGTGGAGAACGCGGTTAAGCATGGAATTTCTTCTTTACCCAAAGGTGGAATTGTAAAAGTAGAAGCCAAAGAGGAAGAAAGTGCCTTTGCAATTAAGGTGTGGAATAGCGGCAAGTTAATTGAGAAAACTGAAGGGCAGGGAGGAATTGGTTTAAGCAACACCAAACGAAGATTGGGCCTCATTTACGGTAATAGTGCTAGCTTGAGCATTGAAAACAAGAATAACCTGGTTTTAACCCAAATACGAATACCTAAATCCTAATCCATGAGAACACTAATCGTAGATGATGAAAGATTGGCAAGACAGGAGCTCATTAAGTTGTTGTCTGATTACGCCAACATTGAAGTGGTTGGAGAAAGCGCCAACGTAGATGAGGCCAAAGAAGCCATCGAAAAAGAGCGCCCCGATTTAGTTTTTCTGGATATTCAAATGCCGGGTAAAAGTGGTTTTGACCTCTTGGAAGATCTGGATCACATTCCTTATGTGGTTTTCGTAACCGCTTACGATGAGTACGCTATTAAGGCATTTGAGGTAAATGCGCTGGATTACTTGTTGAAGCCTATTGAGCAACACCGCCTGGAAGATGCTATTAAAAAGGTAGAGCTGCGCCTTGGAGAACAACGTGCAAATGGTGCAGAATACGACAAGGAGGAGCCTGAGGGAGTATTGCATCTAGACAATCAAATCTTTTTGAAAGATGGCGATAAATGCTGGTTTGTAGGGCTATCAGATGTCCGCTTATTTGAATCGGAAGGCAATTATGTACGCGTTTACTTTAAGGACAAAAAGCCTTTGATCCTTAAATCCCTTAACAACCTTGAAAAGCGTTTAGATCCCAATGTATTTTTCAGAACAAACAGAAAGTTCATTGTCAATTTACGTTGGGTAGAGAATGTGGAAACCTGGTTTAATGGGGGACTGCAATTGGAGTTAAAGGATGGTACTAAAGTGGAGGTCTCCAGACGGCAAGCCGCTCGCTTTAAAGATATAATGAGTCTTTAGTGGATTTACCCTTTTTAATCATTGATATTGCCGGAACTGCTGTGTTTGCCATCTCCGGATTTTTAGGCGCCTACGATAAAAAACTCGATTTTTTTGGTGGGGCCATTATTGCCTTGGTTACGGCTATTGGTGGAGGTACCATTCGCGATGTACTTTTGGGAGTAACCCCTGTTGCTTGGCTGAGTAACCGGCCCATACTTATTGCCATTTTCGGAGGTGTATTCTTGGCTTATTTATTCCGCAAGCACTGGTTAAAACTTAGAAAAACCCTCTTGCTTTTTGATACGCTTGGGATCAGTCTATTTACGGTTTTAGGAACTCAGGTTTCACTATCCCTGGATATAGCTCCCATTTCCGCTATTCTACTTGGAACTGGTTCTGCTGTGGCGGGAGGAGTTATTAGAGACACCCTATGTAATGAGATTCCCTTAGTTTTTACCGGTAACTTGTTTTACGCTACCCCTTGTGTGTTAGGAGGTGCACTTTACTGGTTTCTATTATGGTTAGATGTACAGGTAGAGCTGGCTGCCATTATAGCCATGGCCTTTATTTTTAGCATCAGACTACTGGCCGTTCGTTTTAATTGGCGGGTGCCCGAGTTAAAATAGTTTAACCTACTAATTTATAGCCCAGACCCTTCAGCGTAATAATTTCCACTTTGCTTTCTCCGGCCAGGTAATCACGGAGCTTTTTAATGTAAACATCCAGGTTTCGGGAGTTGTAGTAACTGTCATCTCCCCAAATTTCTCTCAGCAAGTGTTTTCTCTCTACGGTTCCATTTAAGTTTTCTCCCAAAAGCCTAAATATTTCTACCTCGCGGTGGGTGAGTTTCTGAATCTCCTTTTGGTTTTTCAGCAATCGAAGTCGCTGAATATCCACTGTAAAAGGACCAAAGTTGATGAGGCTTTTCTTATCCTGTTTAAGCTTGCCCCAGCGTAACTGGTTGTCAATTCTCACCAACAATTCCTCCAAACTAAAAGGCTTTTTGATGTACTCGGTTCCACCAGAATCAAAACCGCTAACCACATCGCTGCTCTGCGATTTAGCGGTAATAAAAACAATGGGAACTTTGGGGTTGTTCTGGCGAATTTCTTTGCCAACGGCAAAGCCTCCAATGTCGGGCACCATCACATCTAAAAGGTAAATATCGTAGGCCTGTTTCTCACTAGCTTCTAGTGCTTTGGAGCCACTTTTTACCCAAGTTACCTGGTAATTATTTTCCTCTAGCGTGTCCACCACCACCTGACCCAAAAAAGGTTCGTCTTCCAGATATAAAATCTTATCCATGGATAGGAAGTTTTACTTGTACAGAGAAACCGGGATTTAGGTTTTTAGCACTCACCGATCCTCCGTGTTGTTCTATTACCGATTTAACAAAATGCAAGCCCAACCCATGTCCTTTTACATTGTGAATGTCGTTGGAAGGACTTCGGAAAAAACGATCAAAAATCGATTGAATATACTCCGGCTCAACTCCTTTTCCTAAGTCCTTAACTCGTATTAGAATGTTGTCCTCTTTCTTTAGAAATTCTACAGTCACAGGCTTTCCTTCCGGACCGTATTTAATGGCATTTTCCAGGAGGTTGCAAATGCTATGTTCCAACAGGTGGGAGTCTCCTTGACAGGAGAGGGACTCTTGTTTACATTCCACTAAAATCTTAATGCCCTTTTCTTCTGCCAACAGCGATAAATGCGATTTGCAATTTTCCACTATTCTAATTAGGTCTACTGATTCCTTAGCAAGTTGAAGGTTTTTTTCTTCCAAAAGGGAAGATTGTAGAACCTTATCAATTAGAAACTGTAGCCTAGTCACCTCTCTCTCAGACTGGTTGAGGTAGTTTATGGTTTGCGCGTCCTGTTCACGCCCCTTCCTTCTTATAGATTCCAAGGCAATTTTAACGGAACTAACCGGAGTTTTTAATTCGTGAGAAATGTTACTTATGAGTTCGTTTTTCAGCAAAATCAATTTTCTATTTCGCTCGG
>JBMYJC010000199.1:0-4609 GCA_049594055.1 Luteibaculum sp.
TGTTTAACTCCTTTACCAGATGCATGCGGGGCAATAAGTTAAATATACAGGTAAGATATTTTAATTTAAGCGTGCCACATCTTACTTGATAACTGCTTCGCGCTCGATTATCTATAGATATTCGTCACAAAATATGGATGTTTCATCGAATAATCACGATTTTCATAAAAAATTAATTTTTGATATCGCGTTTGTTTAAAACTGGACTTTACCTTTTGTGTTCGATTGCCATAATTTTCTCAATGGGCTCAGCCCTTTCAGCGCCACTATCAGAGCGAGAGCCTTTTAAAATCCTTTTTGTGTTTGCACTACTACTCGCCCTTCTGCTTCCCACGGTTAAGACCTACACGCAGTTGGTAAAAAGAAATTCGCGATAGCAATTTTAACCTGCAATCTTTAAAAACCGTGTGTGCTCATCATTTCTAGCCTTGAGGAAAAGGAAATACTACAGGCTTGGACCCTAGGTAAAATCACAACGAATAAATGCTACCAAATAAAAGAGGCTGCCCAAAAAGGGCAGCCTCTTTTCTATTGTGCTTTACTTTTCTGTGTCTACATCTTTACAATCTTGGCGCTATGCTGGATACCTGTTCCGCTTACGATTAAAATGTACATCCCAGAACTTAAGTTATCTAAGCCCTTTATCTCATGTTCATGAATACCTTGAGTAAAAAACAAGGTCTGCGATACCAATTGTCCGCTATTGTTGTACAAGGTAAAGGTAAGCTCCTGATCTACTGGCAATTGTAGCTTAATGCTGCAATCTCCTAACATAGGATTCGGAGTTGGGTTACCAATACCGTAGCCGTTGCCAAGATCAATCAACGAGGTAACAGAGAAGCTTACTTTTCCTGAAGTGGCTTTCACCTGCTGAGCTCTTAAATCCTGATCATAAGCTGCTGCCGGGGTCTGATCAGAACTGATGCTAATGTCGCAACTGCTTTGGTTTGAAACGGTTGATAAAGTCTCAAATACTAAAAAAAACAGGGTGTCTCCCGAAACTAAACTAGCATTGCTTGCCTTATTTTCTATCCATGATACACCTATGCTTCCCTCCGCAGAACGGCTCTCTCCTACCATTACCGGAGTGGAAGCAGATTCTACACCAATGTAATCCAACATGCTGTTGTCCCAGTTTACGGTAAACTGATATCCTGCAACGGCATCAAACTTATTGGCAATCACCGGTACCAGAATCTGCTCGCCCGGTTTGCTGCTAACTGAACCTACCTGCAAGGCCATCTCTAAATCCGAAGATTTTAACTTACTCTGCTCATCGTAAAGGTTACCCATCTGGAATACCTTAAAATCAAAGGACTTTAGCTTAATCCCAGCTAAGCTATAGTTCTCCACCTTTTTGTAGCTTCCATTTTCCACCCACAAGTAGTTATATGGCGAGCTTTGACCATAAGCATTTACAAAACTTGGCCTGTCGCCTACTATATTCTCGCGCATCTGCAGCACATCTAGTGTGTTGATATCGCCATTGTTATCCACATCGGCTTTGGCCAATTGCTCCATGCTAAATTCTCTGGAGTTGATGATATACTGACGGTTAGCAATTACATCCTCGGTTCCTATTTGAAAACTGTGACCGCTATTATCTACAAAGGTGATGCTAACGGGGTTAGTTGATAGGGTTAAGAATGACAACTGGGTATTCAATCCATTGATGTTTAGCACCGTCTCAAATTGACTGCCATCTGACAAACAAGAAGCACAGCTTACTTCGGTTGGAAGATCAAATACCAGATCATCCTCGGTGTGTAGTTCTACGGTAAACCTAGAAATCCCTTCTAAGGTGTTTTCCCCCTCTTCAAAATTTACCGTGGCTTGGCTCTCTGTTCCCATGATAACAAAACTGCTTTCTCCGGCTGCAGGTTGGATTAAAGAATCCCTGCCTGTAATGATTAAATTAGGTTGAAAGCGAACACGGAAAATTCCGCTACTCAACAGCAAATTCAGTTCTTCCACCGCGGCATCAAAGCTCTGGCTGTTATTCATAGCTGTGCTAAATTCATCTTGAGTTTCGCGGTTAAACTCAATGTCAAAAAACACTGTGCTTCCCTCATTGCTCAGGCTCATTTCTCCCAAAGCACTTGGCAATGTATTTTCCAAACTCACTACTCCAGTTCCTGTAAACAATGCACCAAAGTCTATCGAGCCACTCAATCTGCTGTATAAAGCAGGGGTTTCTCCCACAGCTGCCACGCGTATAGCTTCCTCGTTTGTTCCTTTGCTGTAATAGGTGCTTAGGTAATCTTTTTGCTTTAAGCTAAGTGCAGGAAGGTCAAACATCTCAACCTCTAATAGTGTACTTGAAACATTTCCCGATGCATCTCTTACTTCTACCTCTACAACTGTATTAGCCTCGGTAAAAATCATGCTCGATCCCTGTTCTTTAAAACTAAGTATCAAGGATTCCGAATCGGTGCAGTTATCACTGATTTCTTCTATAATCAAATCATCCACATGCAGGCTAAATTCTTCTAGACCCCAAACTGGATAATAGGATTTTACCAGACTAATGCTTGGTGCAATAATATCCTGCACCGAGATACTAAACTCGTGTACCTCTTCAGATAAACATCCCGCTGCATTGTACACCTGTACCTGTACAATTACTGTGTTGGATCCTTCTGATGATACGCTGAATTCCTTGTTATTGGCATTTTCGCTATAGTTGTTTCCTCCATCGGTAGAATAACGCCAAATGATGTCCTGATCTGTTACCACTGTCAATTCCAACGGATAATCGGGACATTGATTAATCTCCGGGTCAAACTCCTCCTCAAACACTAGTAGCTCTGGCGTATCGTATGCATCTATTGCTAATTCATGCCCTACGCTAAAATCTGCTAATTGATGTACTACTTGAATGTTATTGATTCCACCTACCAGAATTCCAGCGTCAATCTGAAACTCAAACTGTCCTACGGGGAAACTTGTCACATCGTTACCATCTACCCGAACAATAAAATCCGCATTGCTATCAAAATAACCGCTGTATGAAACTGGAATAATTAAGTTGGATCCAGGACAGGGAATTGCGTAATCACCAAACTCAAAGGTGTTGGGAACACTTGCCCCACCCGATACACAAACCTGCTCAAAAGATACTTCTGGAATTGTAATTTCTGGTAAACCGTCCACCATTCTTCCAAACTGGTGTGGGGTGGCTTCTTCATTGGCAAAAGGAGTAAAACAAAGATCATCTTGGTTGGTATTTACCAAATGTCCGTAAACATAAAATAATACAGAGCCGTCTGCTATACTAAAGTTACCTTCCACATTATCATAGCTATAGGTTAAGCGATTATCTATTACATGGTAGGACCCATCTACCCCCGAAATATCACTCAATACCTCAGTTGATTTTACAGAATCTATTAAAGCAAGCGCTCCCGTTCCAAAATCCACATTACCCTGCAGGGTTTGGAAGTCCTGAAAACCAGCAATAGTGACTGGAATTATTATAGATTGGTTTGCTAATGCGTCTATATTTCCACTGTAGATGCTGGGAATTGGATCTTCATCATCTGGGTTGGAACAACCTGAAACAGCCACTAAGGACTCAATAAGGCCGGAACTACAGCCTCCAGAAACACCCTCTTTCCAACCTGAACATGGGGGCAAGGGTGTATCAAATTCAGAATACCAGTATGTAGTTTCAAAATCCTCCCGTTCTAAAAGAGGACCATGCTCCCATCTATTGCCATCCCATTTTAAAACACCTGAAGTACTAAAATAAAGCGGCTTACCGTTCCATAAGACATTTTGGTAAGCTAGGTTTTGAGCCCTAATACAAGTGTATTGATTATCCTCCGCGAAAAACTTAAACTTTTCTATGTTAAGAGGAACGTTTATTTGAGGACCAAAACGAAGATCAAAGGGTATGTCAAAATCGGTTTCTACCCCATCTATGTATAATTTTCCTCCCGGGTAGGAATTCCCCTTATATCTCGTGCTATTACTTCCCTGCGGGTCATATATTGACAAAGTGTAAACATTTCCTTCGGTTAAAACCAAGGATGAACTCAAATTATGGACATAATCACCCAGCAAATTCATTAAACCGGTGGCTTGGTACAACAGCGTTCCAGTTGTCCCCTCTCCCTCATAGATTTTTAAAACCCCTAATGGTTGAGGACTTCTCCCACCTGCTGCCCCTGCATGAACAGCAACGGTGTGCAAATTTGCTGTGCAATCCGCAGTAAAGGATTGCTGAAAATTTATTGGTGCAGAAAAACTGTTAAAAGTAGGTGAATTTAAAAGCTGGCAATTTTCCTGGGCTTTAACCTTTGATGCGGAAAAGAGCCCAGTAAGCAAAAATACCAACAGCACTTTACTTGTTAGATTCCCGCTCCAAAACATGCTTTGAGCAGGTGGTAAGATTTTTTTCATAGCTGGTTAATTAGTTAGCAGGGCAAAACTCCAGCTAATTCGATGAATTATAAAAAAAATGGGGTGAAACGACAGAGCTTTGTATATGAATGACATAAATACTCCCTCACCCCTATAAAAATCCAATTAATTTATACATTCACCCATTAACCCAAATTATGCAATAGCGCATAATTTGCCATTAAGGCAGACGAAAGCTTTGCTT
>JBMYJC010000200.1:0-4609 GCA_049594055.1 Luteibaculum sp.
TGAAAGAAAAATTCATTGAAGGTGGACCTGAATTTATGGCGGTAGTATTAATATGTTTAATCCTTGGTTTAGCCATTGCAATTGAGCGTATTATCTACTTAAACATGTCTACAACCAACACGGTTAAACTGCTTAGCGATATCGAAGACGCGCTAAAAAGCGGTGGTGTGGAAGCAGCAAAAGAAGTTTGCAGAAATACTAAAGGGCCTATCGCCTCTATTTTCTACCAAGGACTTTCTCGTTCTGACGAAGGTGTGGAAATGGTTGAAAAATCTGTTATCGCCTACGGTGGTGTTCAAATGGGTCTTTTAGAGAAAGGAATTTCCTGGATCCAATTGTTTATCGCTCTTGCACCGATGCTTGGTTTCATGGGTACTGTAATTGGTATGATTGGTGCCTTTGATGCGATTGCTGCTGAGAACAATATTTCTCCTGCTATCGTTGCCGATGGTATTAAAGTGGCACTTCTTACCACTGTATTCGGTTTGATCGTGGCTATTATTCTTCAGATTTTCTACAACTACATTGTAGCTAAAGTAGACAGCATCGTAAACAACATGGAAGATGCTTCTATCTCTTTAGTAGACATTTTGGTTAAGCACGAGCTTACCGCTAAAAAATAAGCCCCCGATTTATGGAAGAGAAAAAATTAAATCTCATCCTCAACATTGTTAAGCTTGGAATTAGTGCCGTAGGTATTATTCTTTTCTTAATGATCTTGTTTGGGGATGGAGCAAGCACGGTAGGCGCTGCGCTTACTCTTACTTATGTAGCCCTGTTTTTGTGTGCCTTGGTTGCACTTGGATTTGGTATTTACCTGTTCATCAGCAACATGAAGCACAGCAAAAAAGGTTTAATATCCCTGGTAGCTTTTATAGCCATTCTGTTGGTTACCTATGCAGTTGCCAGTAGCGAAATTCCAGATATTAAACAATCTGTAACTGCCAGTACCGTTAAAATGGTAGGCGGTGGACTAAGCGCATTCTACGTTCTTTTAGTTGGAGCAGTAGGTGCAATTGTTTACGCTGAAGTTTCTAAACTTCTTAAATAAGCAAACCTATGGCTAGAAGATCCAGAGAAAATCCTGAAATCAATGCCGGGTCAATGGCCGATATCGCGTTCCTGTTATTGATTTTCTTCTTGGTAACTACCACGATGGATCAGGATACGGGTATTTTAAGACTTCTTCCGCCACCCTTGGAAGAAGATCAACCCGATCCACCTATTGTGAAGGAAAAAAACGTGTACGAGGTTTTGGTAAACGCCAACGATCAACTGCTTGTTGAAGGTGAGTTTATGGATATTGGCGACCTGAAAGATGGTGCCATCGAGTTCTTAACCAACCCAAGCAACAGAGACGATCTTCCACAGAAGCAATTGATTACCCGCCAACTTTGCGAAAATCAAATTGCGCAGGTTAAATCTTTCCTGGCTTCTGCGCCAAAAAGAAACGATCTGAAAAGCGAGTTGGAAAAGTGGCAGGACCGCCTAAAAACGGTTGAGCTAATTGGCGAATACCGCGAACTTCCAGGATCTGCAATTATTTCATTGCAGAACGATAACGGAACTTCGTACGATATGTACATCCAAGTGCAAAACGAATTACAAAGTGCGGTAAACCAACTGCGCGATGAGCTTTCTATTGAGAAATTTGGCAAGCCATACAATGAGTTGGATGCAAATAAAAGCGATGCCGAAAAGGATAAAATCCTTGCCATCCGTCAGGTTTTCCCACAGCGTATTTCAGAAGCGGAACCCAAAGATACCGGAAACTAATTATGGCAAAGTTTAAAAAGAATAGCTCCAAAGGGCAACCGGCAATTTCAACCGCCTCACTTCCCGATATCGTGTTTATGTTACTGTTCTTTTTTATGGTAACAACCGTTATGCGTGAAGTAGAACTTAAGGTTAAAGTTGACAAGCCTCAAGCTTCCGAAATTGAGCGTTTAGAGAATAAAGCCCTAGTAGATTACATCTACATAGGCCCACCTACCGATAAGCGCTACGGAACCGAGCCAAG
The DNA here is from genome assembly GCA_049594055.1 of Luteibaculum sp. Lineage (GTDB taxonomy): Bacteria > Bacteroidota > Bacteroidia > Flavobacteriales_D > Luteibaculaceae > Luteibaculum. The sequence goes on from JBMYJC010000200.1 coordinate 2,021, forward strand.
AATTCAGCTTAACGATGTTTTTGCGGAAGTGTCTGATATTGGAATGTTTATTGAAGACAACCGTGCACAACGCGATGAGCAGGAAGTACCGCTTATTACTACTTCCATGAAAGTAGATAGCGATACCCGGATGAAGATTGTAACCGATGTAAAGCAAGCCCTGCGAAAGGTGCAAGCTTTAAAGCTCAACTACTCAACTCACGAAAGAGCAAGAACAAAATAATTGCAAAACCCCAACCTAATCAGTTGGGGTTTTTTATTTCCTATAGCTTCCCAAGCCACTATTAATTCCACACCTTAGTTTATCACTTAAGAATTATTTACTAAAGGCAACTTAGTATTTTAGCCGCGTCTCAACCATAGTCCATAAAGCCGGCCGAATGCAAAAGCCATTTTACTTTCTACTGTTTTCCCTTCTTTTTTCATTAGCAAGCCCAGCTCAAAACTTCTTTAAACTCCTTGGTGAACCAGGCATAGAAGATGGTCTGGCAAACATCATAGAGGGGCCAGACTCCACCCTTTACCTCACGGGAAGCAACGACCTGGAAAATATCCTCCTCTACCATTTTGACTTGAATGGAAACGAATTATCCAAACAGAAAATAAGAGTCAATGGGATACAGCAGCCCAGGGTAATGGATGCTATGCTAAGCCCCGATGGCAACTCCATGATCTTTGCTGGAGGTAGTTTTAATTCCGCTACCGATTGGGTCGCCTTTATAATGAAATACAACCTGGCAACAGGCGCTGCAGAATGGACTTACACTTCAGATACCAAAACCCGTTTCTTTAGTATTGAATACGACCCCACACGAGACCACTACCATTTTCTTGGAAGTTACAACGATGTAAATCAATTCAACTGGTCTGATGGCGTTCACGTAGCCTTCGATGCAAATGGAAACCAAGTATCCAACATCAACTTTTATGACCTGGATAAAGATGAATCCTTGGTAGCATCAACCAATAGTTTCGCGGTAGACGGCTTTTTGTATGGTGCAGGTCGGTACACCACGGGTAATTCCAATGTAAACTCCTACCGCGCTAACCTTACCAAACTTGATAGGCAAGGGAAAATTATCTGGACAAAAACCCTTATAGACAATGCTTCGGCTAACTCCAGGAATTATTGCCAGGATGTGGTTTTTCACAACAATTTCTTGTACACACTAAGCTATCGCTTTGGACCTCCCCATGTGGGATATGTGTCCAAATTGGATACGGCTGGAAACGAGATATGGACTACAGAACTTGTCTCGCCCGGAGTTCCTAATACAACCAACAACACCTATCGCTTTGACCAAATTGTGATGCACAACGGAGATCCCGTGGTTTTAGCAACCGATTACGATAATGCCTGGTTAGTAAAACTTTCAAATAATGGCGGTGCAACGATCCTTTCTAGAAAAAAGGCAATAAGCGCAGATCAAACGGCCTTTAGCGAAACCCTAAGAAATATCCCTGGAGGGGTTTCCAGCAAAAATCTGTATGTGGATAACGATTTAAACCTGTATCTGGCCTTCTCTACCGATTTTCCAGATAACAGCGACCACAACATCGCTTTTATGAAGTTTGATCAAAATTGGTCTTCCCCTGCTGACTCTTGTGGTGTTTTTGATTTTCCACACGGCCATAACAACAGAAGCTTTACACCCAACCAAGAGTTTATAAAAGACCGCATAAAGTTTGTGCAAGACTCTTTGCGAGCGAGAGTCCCAGTAATTGAGCAACTCAATATAAGTTCACCTTGTGACAGCGATTTTGAGATCAGTCCGGACCGTTTTATATGCACAGGAGACCAGATTGAAATAGAAGTTACAGGCGCCAGTAATTATAGGTGGATAAGTGGAGCTGCCACTTTAAGCTGTAATAATTGCGCCAATCCGATAGCCACACCAACACAAACCACCACATACCGGGTGGTAGTTAGCAAAGAAGGATGCTGCGATAAAGAGTTGCGCGACACGCTGGAAACCACAATTAGTATCGTACCAAGCATTCCACTTGTAACTGAGTTTCTGGTGGGTCCCGAGGTATGTTTTGGGGATACGGCCGTATTACAGATCACCAATGTCTCTGGCATGAGCCCCTGGTATTTCGAATGGCGCTACACAGGTTCACCTTTTGTTCGAGTGGATTCGCTACAGGATGATACCTACATTCTCAACTTACCCAGTGCAGGCCGCATAGAAATTCGCTCTGTTTTTCAAACCTCTACCTGCCAGGTGCAGAGTTTTCTTATTGAGAATATCCTTTTGGTAGACTCCTCCTCTGCCCTTAGTGCCCGAGATACTGCCATTTGCGCCAATGACTTCGACTTTAATTTGAACCAGTTAATAGATGACCCCGATTTTGATGCCACCGGTTTTTGGAAATTAGACCCAGACACCCTCCCAACCGGAGTTTTAACCGGCAGCCTTATTAGTTTCAAGGATTTCCCCTCTGGCAATTACACCTTTAAATATCGCGAAGGTCAGTTCTGCGATATTGATACCGCTGTGGTACAAATAGCCATTGAAAATCACTTTAAACCACGCCTGGATACCCTAATTTTTGACACCCTTTGTAGTACCTCTTCCCCACTTTCCT
>JBMYJC010000201.1:0-4609 GCA_049594055.1 Luteibaculum sp.
GCTTAACCAAAGGGACTTTTTAACCAGTTACAACAGTTTGCCGGACACGAACTTTTATATTGAAGAAATACAACGCTTTAATGAAGATCTCTGGGTATTAATCCGCATGGATTATTACGAAAATGACTCCATTCGCTGGGAAAAAACGGAGTTGCACAAGTATTCCATGGATTTAATTGAGCACAAAGCGACCATTCCACTCAGCGACTCACTAAATTTTAATGGCTACAATTTTCTGGTTGACAGCTCTGGCGTTATTTGTATTGGCCTCAGTAGCAGAAATAGATTTTTTGGGGAAGAGCCTTCCTACTTTACCCTAAAGCGCTTTTTTACTTCTAATGACTCGCTTTACTCCTTAAGTATTCCATTAACTGAGGTTTTAAATGGTGGTCAATTTCCATTTAATAAAATTCACTATAACCCCCAACGCAAAGAGTACTTCTGGTTTTTTGATAACGGCCTTTTAGAGCTGGCCCGCTACTCGGATGAAGCGGGATTTAATAGCCAAAACATCCTACCTGCGCGCTTTACAAGGATAAAATCTAAACTGCTTAAAGATCGTATTATAGTCACTGGAGACCATAAAGATTCTTTTGGCCAATTTGATGGTGTAATTTTTCAGGAGTTTAATTTAAACTACCAGGAAGGTTCCAACCTTGGTCTTGAACCAGAAAAAGAGGATTACAAACTTGAAATCATGGATGTCCAGCAGCTGGAAAATCCGGATTTAACCGCTGCGCTAAACGAATCTCCCCCATTTCAGTCAGGCGAAAAAACTGTTGGAAAAATTGTCTACCTGGGCCCTCCTGGTTCCCTTGACGTTACCAAAGAAATTCCATTTCAACTCGCAGAAAACTTTTTTATTCAGTCTTTTAGAAATCTACCCAACGATCGACTAGCGGTTTATGGCACCACACAACATCCTGATAAACAGGACTCAACAGTGGCAGTTTTTATAAAGGCAAACCAAGACGGAATAGTGGGGATGGATGAATTTTCAACGGAGTATGGTTCTATTCCATTACTACAAAGAAATCCAGTTCAAAATACTTTGTCATTGCAGCTCCCAGAAAACCTGGAGCCAAGAAACCTTTATATCTGCAACCATCTCGGGCAAAAAATAATGACGCTTAAGCCCACTAATCAAAAGCATCACAACATTAGCGAGTTAAGTGATGGCCTCTATCTTGTGGTGCTTGAAGACCAACTTGGAAACATCCATCAGCAACGCTTTATTAAGGAGTAAATAGCAATAACACATATGCCAATAAAAAAAGGCCCATCAACCGATGAGCCTTTTTTTATAAAACCAGTTATTCTTAAGCCACCTTCAACTTCGCCATTTCGGAACTCTCGAACTGGCGCTTAGCGTAATCCAAAGTAATTTTGAATTCGCCTTTGTGATCCTCGCTGGGCAAGGTGTACATGGCATCGTTCATAATTACCTCACAAATGGAGCGCAATCCTCTTGCACCCAATTCATATTCCACAGCCTTTTCTACAATGTACTTCAATACATTTTTCTCAAAGCTTAACTTAATCTTATCCATCTCAAATACCTTCTCGTATTGTTTGATCAAGGCATTCTTAGGTTCGGTTAAGATTCTAAGCAATGATTCCTCATCCAATGGATTTAAGTGCGAGATTACTGGAAACCTTCCAATGAGTTCAGGAATCAATCCAAAGCTTCTTAAATCAGTTGGAGCGATGTATTGTAGGACATTGTTCTCATCAAAACTGTTCTTGCCATCGTGAGCACTATAACCAATAGGCGATTTGTTCACCCTTCTCTTGATGATTTTATCAATATCGGCAAAAGCTCCACCAGCAATAAATAAGATGTTCTTGGTGTTTACCGTAATCATCTTTTGCTCTGGATGCTTTCTACCTCCTTGTGGTGGAACATTTACTGCCGCACCTTCCAAAAGTTTTAATAGGGCTTGCTGCACTCCCTCACCCGATACATCGCGGGTAATGGATGCATTGTCTCCCTTGCGAGCAATTTTATCCAACTCGTCAACAAAAACAATTCCTTTTTCCGCCTTAGTAACATCATAATCCGCTGCTTGCAATAAGCGACTGAGTATGCTTTCTACATCTTCTCCCACATAACCTGCTTCGGTTAACACGGTGGCATCTGCAATGCAAAAAGGCACATCCAACAACTTGGCAATCGTTTTAGCCAATAGCGTTTTTCCGGTTCCGGTTTGACCTACAAGCAAAATGTTGGATTTTTCAATCTCAACATCGTTTGCATCTTGCTTTTGCAATAGCCTTTTGTAGTGGTTGTAAACCGCCACAGATAAAACCCGTTTTGCTTTTTCCTGCCCTATGATGTGCAGATCCAAGAAAGCTTTAATATCCTTGGGCTTACGCAGTTTTATTTGGTCGGAAATTTCTCTTCGGTTGGTCTCGGTAAACTCCTCATTTACAATTTGAGAAGCCTGCTGGATGCAGTTATCGCAAATGTGACCGTTAATACCTGCAATAAGCAGTTTGGTTTGCGACTTAGGAGTTCCGCAAAAAGAACACTTTAGTTCCTGTTCGTTGTTCGCCATAATTAATTTGGAGTATAGACTCCCAAATAGTTTTCTCTAAAAAGATAAACTATTATTTGGGATTCTTTACCAATACTTCGTCAATCATACCATATTCCTTGGCCTCTTCGCTACTCATCCAAAAATCGCGGTCTGAGTCGCGTGAGATTTCCTTAAAGGTTTTACCGGTATGTTGAGCCAAAATATGGTAGAGTTCATCACGCACTTTCACGGTTTCTTTCAGAGCAATTTCCATATCAGAAACTTGCCCCTGCGTACCGCTCATAGGCTGGTGAATCATAATGCGCGAATGTTTAAGCGCAGTTCTTTTACCTTTTTGTCCTGCACACAATAAAACGGCACCCATAGATGCTGCCATACCTGTGCATATTGTAGCTACATCTGGGTTGATGTATTGCATGGTATCATAAATACCTAAACCAGCATAAACGCTTCCACCTGGCGAGTTTAGATAAACCTGAATATCCTTTTTAGCATCTACCGACTCCAAAAAAAGTAGCTGAGCCTGAATGATATTAGCCACCTGGTCGTTTATACCCGTTCCCAGGAATATAATGCGATCCATCATTAGACGCGAGAACACGTCCATTTGAGCCACATTTAACTGGCGTTCCTCAATGATGTAAGGGGTAACAGAGGCATTTACGTACTGGTCAACCAGATTACCGTTAATGCCCTGATGCTTAGTTGCGTATTTTTTAAATTCTTTTCCGTCCATAAGAGATTTCTTTGTCGTTTAGATGGAGCGGAGCCGAAGATAATTATTCAGCCTTGGCTAGCTCCAAAAACTGATCAAAAGTAACCTCCTTTTCTTCCAACTTCACGTTATCCTTAACAAAGTTTACGATCTTCTCCTCGTAAAGCTCATCGTACAATCTGCGGGCTTCTTTCTGGTCTTTCAGTACGTTTCCGGCAGCCTTAGTTAGCTCTTCATCGCTCTGGGTTAAACCGTACATCGCAAAGTGCTTGGCAAGGGTATTTTTGGTGTGTTCTATCACCTCTTCGTGTTCAACCTTCAGCTCGTTATCCTCAATTATTTTGTTCTCTACCAATTGCCACTGCAGGTTTTTGGCGTAATGCGGATAATCTTTTTCCAACTGCTCATCGCTAATAGGCTTTTCGTTAGAAGCCTTAATCCAGCGCTTTAAAAACTCGTCTGGTAATTGCAGGTTTAGCTTCTCTAAAACCTGATCCATAAACTGTTTTTTGAAAAGCTTTTTGGTTTCCACTTCAAACTCAGAAGCAATGCGTTTTGATATTTCCTCGCGGAAGGCTTTCTCATCGGTAACATTTCCGGCACCAAAGATTTTATCAAACAGCTCCTGATTTAAGTCAGCAGGTTCCATCCTGCGAATTTCTTTAACCCTTAGCTTAAACTTGCTACTTAATCCGGTTAACTGCTCGGCCTCCACATCCAACATGCGCATTAGATCGTTCTCGTCCTTCGCCAGTTTCTTTGGATCTACCTCTACTTCATCTTCCTTTTTTAATCCGCTCAGCTTTTTCTTGCTGTCTTTGTCCTCCAAAAACTCCAGGCTTACGGTTGTATTGGCCATTATTCCGCCTTCCAGAATATCGCCTTGCTCATCCAGCTCAATTAAATCCACCACCAACATATCCTTGTCGGCAGATTTTTCTGGTTCGCTAAGCTTTCCGTATCGTCTTGCGTAGTCTTCTACTTGCTGATCGATGAGTTTGTCATCCACCTTGATAACATTCCAACTGAATTTATCCTTTTTGCTCAGTTTAAATTCAAAATCTGGTGCTAAACCCAACTCGAACACAAACCTAAATTGATCCGGATTTTCCCAGTCTCCTTCTTCTCCATCTGCTTTTGGCATGGGCTGACCCAGAACTGGAAGCTTATTCTCTTGGATGTATTGATTGATTGTGGTATTGATAACCGAATTAATCTCCTCGGCTAGGATTGATTTACCGTACTTCTTTTTAATCAAAGATGAAGGCACTTTTCCCGGTCTAAAGCCTGGAAACTGAGCTTGCTTGCGGTACCTGTTTAAAGAAGCTTCATACTTCTCTTTGTAATCCTCTGG
>JBMYJC010000202.1:0-4595 GCA_049594055.1 Luteibaculum sp.
CTGAGGTAAAAGGAAGCATTCTAAAAGTGTCATTACCTCAAATTCTGTAAATCCTATTGTTTATCTACTTGTATATAATTCAGCTCAACCGGTGTTCTTCTTCCAAAGATTTTCACCATTACCTTAAGCTTCTTTTTATCCTCTAAAATCTCTTCAACTACCCCGTCAAAGTTGTTGAAAGGTCCATCGATAACCTTTACCTTATCGCCTACCGAATAGTTGTTTTCAAACTCTACTTCGGTATCTGCTAGTTCATCAACTTTACCCAGTATTCGATTTATTTCCGATTCCCTAAGCGGTAAAGGATCTCCTCCTTTTTCTGCACCGAGAAATCCAATAACGTTGGGTATATTCTTTATAACGTGGGGTACCTCTCCTCCTAAATTTGCTTCTATAATTACATAACCAGGAAAGTAGTTACGCTCTTTAGCTACCTTTTTCCCGTTTCGAATCTGGTATACTTTTTCAGTAGGTATAAGAATTTGAGAGATATGGCTATCTAAACCCTCGCGCCCTATTTCAAGCTCAAGCATTTCTTTTACCTTCTTCTCTTGTCCGTTAACCGCACGAACTACGTACCACTTTTTATCACTTCCCGCCATAGTCATTAAAGGTCACCAAGGATTTGATATAGGTATCCTAAAATTCCTTTCCAAATAGAATCTTCTCCGTTGATTCCAAAAACGTAATCCATTAAAAAAATAATCAAGGCGATAATGGCAGATGCCACCAAAACCAATATTGAACTCGACTGCAACTCTTTCCAGGTTGGCCAAGTTACCTTGTGCAACATTTCGTTGTACACGTCTTCTATGTAAGCCTTAATATTCGCCACTTCCTTGTTCTTTTATGCACGGGCAGAGAGACTCGAACTCCCGACACCTGGTTTTGGAGACCAGTGCTCTACCAACTGAGCTATGCCCGTTTAAACCAAAAGCATAAGATGGATTTTACCATCTTATGCTTGGATTTCTATTTATAGAAAACCCCGAAGGGTTTGCTTATTTATGCCAATACTTCAGTAACCTGACCGGCACCTACAGTACGTCCACCTTCGCGGATCGCGAAACGAAGACCTTTATCCATTGCGATTGGAGCGATAAGCTCAACAGTAATAGATACGTTGTCTCCAGGAAGAACCATTTCTCTTCCATCTTCCAGGTTGATCTCTCCAGTTACGTCAGTAGTACGGAAGTAAAACTGAGGACGGTATTTGTTGCGGAAAGGAGTGTGACGACCACCTTCTTCTTTCTTCAATACGTAAACCTCTGCTTTGAACTTCGTGTGAGGAGTAATTGATCCTGGCTTAGCGATAACCATACCTCTTCTGATGTCAGTTTTCTCAACACCACGTAGAAGAAGACCTACGTTATCTCCAGCTTCACCTCTATCAAGGATCTTACGGAACATCTCAACTCCAGTTACTGTAGAGTTCATTCTCTCAGCACCCATACCGATGATCTCAACTGGATCACCAGAGTTAATTACTCCAGTCTCAATACGACCAGTAGCAACGGTACCACGACCTGTAATAGAGAATACATCCTCAACAGGCATCAAGAAGTCTTTGTCGATTTCGCGTGGTGGCTCTTCAATCCAAGTATCCACAGCTTCCATCAATTCCATTACAGTATCAACCCATTTTTGCTCACCGTTAAGTGCACCAAGAGCAGATCCTTGAATTACAGGAGTGTTATCACCATCATAGTCGTAGAAAGAAAGCAACTCACGTACTTCCATATCAACAAGCTCAAGTAGTTCAGGATCGTCTACCATATCGCACTTGTTTAGGAAAACAACGATACGAGGTACACCTACCTGACGACCAAGAAGGATGTGCTCTCGAGTTTGTGGCATAGGACCATCTGTAGCAGCAACTACAAGGATAGCTCCATCCATCTGAGCAGCACCAGTAACCATGTTCTTCACATAATCCGCGTGACCAGGACAGTCAACGTGTGCGTAGTGACGCTTTTCTGTTTGATACTCAATGTGCGAAGTATTAATTGTAATACCACGCTCTTTCTCTTCAGGTGCGTTATCAATTGTATCAAAAGATCTTGCTTCTGCAAAACCTTTGTCTGCAAGCACCTTAGAAATCGCAGCAGTAAGAGTAGTCTTACCGTGGTCAACGTGACCGATAGTACCAATATTTAAGTGTGGTTTGGTACGCTCGAAATTTGCTTTAGCCATAATGGAGGTTTTATTACTTATTTTAACTTAAACACAAAAACCTGAGCCAATGACGGGATTTGAACCCGTGACCTCTTCCTTACCAAGGAAGCACTCTACCCCTGAGCTACATCGGCTTAAAATTAGAGCGGGAGACGAGGTTCGAACTCGCGACATTTAGCTTGGAAGGCTAATGCTCTACCAACTGAGCTACTCCCGCTTTTAAAATCTTATTACAAAGACCTTATCCAACTTCACTAGTGGGGAGAGCAGGATTCGAACCTGCGAAGGTATACACCAACAGATTTACAGTCTGTCCTCGTTGGCCGCTTGAGTATCTCCCCATTACCAAAAAAAATTGAGCCTCCAGTCGGATTCGAACCAACGACCTGCTGATTACAAATCAGCTGCTCTAGCCAACTGAGCTATGGAGGCCTTACTATTACTATAAAAGAACGCAAAAAAAAGACCCTCTCACCGAAAGGGTCTGCAAATGTAAAAAAGAAATTTATCTCCCAAAACATTGGGATGTAAATTTTTATGCCATTGGATTCAGCTTTGCTTTATGTTTCCTGATTTGCTTACGCAAAGCCTCTACTGCATTATCTGTAGCCTCCTCGAAAGACTTGCATTGTCTCTTAGCAAACAGGTCTTTTCCAGGAACATTCAACTTAATCTCTGTAATCTTATTCTCCTTATTATCCGATTTATCAAGTCGTAAGAACACCTCTCCCGCCATTATCTTATCATCAAACTGACGCAATTTGTTCACTTTTTCTTGGATGAAATTGAGCAGCTTTACATCTGCATCAAAGTGAATGGAATGAACCTTAACTTCCATAGTGTATTTTGGTTTTTATGGTTAAACATTAGCCTCTAGGGTGAGACCGTCTTAAAATTTCCTTGTTTTTCTCAATGCTGTTGTGCGTGTAAACTTGAGTTGCTGAGAGACTTTCATGCCCCAAAATTTCTTTTATCGCATTTAAATCTGCCCCTTTGTTCAACAACTGGGTCGCAAAGCTGTGTCGCAATACGTGCGGGCTTTTCTTATCTCCCGTTGTTACTTGCTGAAGGTAGGAATTCACCACGCGATAAACAAATTTTGGATACAACTTTTTGACGCCCTTGGTCATGAATAGGAAAGGTAACTCATGCCCCTCATTTCTCTTTCTTTTTTCGAGGAAATCATGCAACAAGCTGACCAAATTTCTGGTTAGGGGGATAATTCTTTCCTTGTTTCTTTTACCCAGCACCTTAATCCAGCCGGAACTAAGATTTACGTTGTTCAACTTAAGGTTTATTAATTCCGACAAACGAATTCCAGTTCCAAATAATACTTCCAGAATTAACCTTTCCTGCACGCCCCAGAAATCCTCAGGAAATTCTACTTCGCTAAAAAGTTTTTCACTCTGGTGGCTGTCAATATAGGTGGGAAGTTTTTTTGCCTTTTTTGGCTTGGGGACCAGTTTTACCGGATTGGATTTTACGACTCCAGCACTTTGTAAGAATTTAAAGTAGGAACTTAAGGTGGCTAGTTTTCTGTTAACAGTACCCGGGGATTTGCCACTATCCATTAAGTGCATCACCCAAGTTCTTATTTGATCTCGCGTACAATCCCCTACCTGAGTTAATTCAAACTGATCCTGTAGAAACGCGTGAAACTGCTCTAAATCGTTGCGATATGAGATTATGGTATGCTCTGAGTACTTTCTATTGTGTAAGAGATATTCTAAAAAACTTTCGAGCATAAAAAAAGGATTGCCACTGTAAAGTAACAATCCTTTTGATATTGTGTTTAAGCCTGGGCTTATTGTTCTTCCTGGTGATAAGTTTCGCGAACGTAAATCGCTTTCTTGATCTCTTCTCTTCTTTCAACACTAGGCTTTGTAAAGTTTTTACGCTTTCTCAATTCCTTAAGTGTTCCTGTGCGCTCAAATTTCTTTTTGAACTTCTTAAGAGAACGCTCAATGTTCTCGCCTTCTTTAACTGGTATAATTAACATCTCAAACTACCTCCTTTCAATTGCGGGTGCAAATGTACATGGAACTCACCCAATAAACAACTTATTTTAAAATTTCTCTGGAGATTACCAGTTTCTGGATCTCTGAGGTACCCTCCCCAATGGTACAAAGCTTACTGTCTCTGTAGAACTTTTCTACGGGATACTCTTTAGTATAGCCGTAACCACCAAATATTTGTACCCCTTCGGTAGCGCACTCCACTGCAACTTCAGATGCATAGTATTTTGCAAAGGCGCTTTCCTTGGTCATTTTTTCTCCTCTGTTTTTTAAATCGGCTGCTTGCATGGTAAGCAACTCGGCTGCCTCAATCTTGGTAGCCATGTCTGCCAATTTAAATGAAATCGCTTGAAATGAACTTATAGGCTTTCCAAACTGAATTCTTTCATTAGAATACTTTAGTGA
>JBMYJC010000203.1:0-4551 GCA_049594055.1 Luteibaculum sp.
TCAGGAAAAAAATAAGGCGCGCCAGAGGCGCGCCTATTTTGTGAGCGGGACATGTATTTATTTGATAGTCCCCACCGTCATTTAAACTGCATGAGTGTTGCTAGGTTAGCTAGCATCCCGTCACATTAACATTAATATCACCTGTTCTGCGGTCTCCAGCAGAATTGAGGTAGGAGAACCATCCTGATAATCCATAGGATCCATTCTTAACATTGGCTCCATCTCCTAACTGGAAACCATATTTATATCCGGTGGGCTTGTGATCGATAACTTTGGTCGTTCCTGCATTTGCTCCAAGACCTACCAGGGTACTTGGGTTGCTTGCATCCATGATGTAATAGAACCAATCTTCGTGAGAACCTGGAACGTAACCAGGACCTTGTTGATAGGATCTTCCTAATCCAGACCACTGGGTCCAGTTCATCTTATCTTTCAGATTAATGGTTACCACCCATTTATCATTGGCATTTTTGGTACTCACTATAGTTCCGGTAATCTCTGCAGTTCCGTCTGGGTGCTGCACAAAATCTCCAGTTCCTGTTTCCCACTTAAATACTTGCGGTGTAAAGGTGCTGGGATAGTAAGCTTCAAACCAAAAGGAGCGGTCGGTAGAACCTTCTGTAATATGCTCCAGGGTGCAGTTTTTCTGAACATTTCTTAGAATTCTGATTCCCTGTAATCCAGAAGCCACAAAAATCACGCTACCATTCGTACTTACGTGGTTTACCGAACCGTTGTCGCTAAACTTGTATTCTCCAATTTTGCGGTACTTGCCTTTGTCTTTATCCAGGATTAAAACTCCATCGCAACCATAGGCTAGGATAGTATACTGGTTAAAATTCACCGCGGAAATTGCGATTCCGTCACCATCCTCAAATTTGTAGGTTCCTATAACGCTCCCGTTATAACGGTTTATCTGCATTAGACCGTCATCCCCAAGGTTTACCAATACAAAGTCTTCATAACACTCTATGGCATTTTTACCTACAGTAGTAACATCCACATTACCTAGGGGTATTTCTATTTTATTGGCGGCATTAAAAGAGGATCCGTTGTAGATGATCAACTTAGATGTTGCACCTTCTCCTGCTAGGATTGCCAGATAACTAGAAGTACCGTGAATGTATTTAGCATCATTCACTCCAACATTATCCAGGGTTGACATGGTATTCTTATCCAAAATAAAACTACCACCACCAACGTCTCCCGAAGAAACCAGAATTCCAGCTGGATTATAGCGGATGGAATTAGCTGAGTAACTAGGCAGCGGGACTTCAATTACTGCGTTTGTTGGGTAACCATTTCCGTCTAAGTCTATTTTTTGAGCAATAGCACCCTTTGTAAGGGCTGGATCGTAACCACTACTTTCTAGATCTCTGGCCCCAGCAACATACAGTTTGTTGGAGTTAATATCCAGGTTATGGAAGTCAGTATCAGCAATGCTTAATTGTGACACTAATACTGGGTTATCTGGATTACTTACATCAAAAACGTCAATAGCACCCCCATATGGGCTGTCGAAGGTGTGGTAAGTAACGTAGGCTAGATTTCCTTCAAACTGGATATGTGTTGCTGCTAAGCCAACTCCATTAACAACAGGAGCATCCACTTCTGCTACCAATTCCAAATCAATGGGATTGAAGCTTTTTAAGGCATCGTTATTCAGCACCTCTCTTCTAAAGTGAACACGTTGCTGTAATTCGCTTTGGTTGTTGTTTACCTGAATACGCTCATCTTGAGGCGTAGACAATTCGTTTAGGTTATCCTTTCTACAGGAGCTCACCACCACAGCAATTGCCGAGGCGGCAAACATTAGTTTCGTCAAAGTTTTCATGGCGGGAACAAAATTTTTCATAGTACCAAAGTATTTGCCTTCTGCTTGCCATTCAAGCGTTTTGCTATCTCTCAGTATTCGATTAAACGCATGTCACAACTCAATATGATTGAAGTCTGAATTCCATACTCAAGGATCCACCACCAAATTCCATGAGCTCCATAAGCCCTGCACTTTGCCCTTGATTAGATAATTTTTCCTTCTGGCAAAATCATTTACGAATGGAAAATGGAGCTTTTTTACATCGGAACTTGCTTCCAATCGATTAATGAGCTTAGAAATTGGTTGAATGCCCTTTTGGAGAAAAAGGCTTGCATTTCTTGATTAAAACGAAAAGGGTGTTTGATACTTTAAAATGAGGCGTTTAACCTAAAAAGCAAGTCACTCGCGCAAATTTGCGCTACACAATACTTGTTGCCTTAAAACCTTGCGTCTAAAGCATTGCATACTCAGTTTTAATTGTCAACAAAGTTCCGACGTTTGGTTGCGTGCCATCTTTAAGGGAAGATGAAAATTCTTAGTCAAGTTTTAGACCCCATTACCCATGATTTTTAAACAACAAGACCTTAAGAACTGCACTGTAGTTCTATACTTTTACTGACTCGCATTGGATAAGCAGTTGATAATAGTCCTTATGAGGCTCTTAAACAGGTACTAGCGGTAGTTTTATAAAAACTTACGTTATGAAACACCTAAAAATCGGGGCGAGAATCCTTGTTGTAATTGCCCTTTTAAGCTCCTGTAATAAGGACAGCGACCAAACAATGGATCCGTCTTTTGAGAAATACAATATCCAGGCATCTAAATCGCAAGGAAAAGTTGCCGATCAATACATAGTTCAATTTAAGTCGGACAAGCTCTCCTTATTGCCTGCAATTGGCGGAAAAAACTCTGTAGAAAGGGCTTTCGAGCAACTTCAAAGATTAGCTGGGAGTGAAATTGTGTTGCTATATACTTATACCAATACCATTCATGGAGTTGCCGTAGAGGCAACGGAGGAAGCCTTAAGTATAATAAGGGAATCAGATCTGGTGGCTAGCGTAGAGTCTAACTTCTTTATTTCCCTAATTGATGGGCAAGAGCTTCCTGAGAAGCACGGAAAAAATCCCCAAAAAGGTTACGGAAGTCAAGGCAAAGGGAATGGTAAAGGCCCAGACAAACCGGGAAATGGAGGTGATGGCTCTGACGGGGGTGATGGTGGTGATGGCGGCACTGACAGCGGACCAGGGAATGGAAATGGAAAAGGGGGAGGAAAGGGAAAAGATAAGGAAGAACCCAGCCCCGACCCTAGTGACTCCACTACAACTGATACACCGGATGCTAATCAACCCAGCCAATTTATACCCACGGGCATAACCAGAGTGGGTGGCGCCAAAACCGTTAGCGGTAAAGTTGCCTGGATAATAGATTCTGGAATTGATGGAGACCATCCCGACCTATTGGTGGATAAAACCCGATCGGCATTTTTCCTAAGCCAATCCGGTGAAAACTCATGGGAAGACAACAACGGTCATGGAACACACATAGCAGGAACCATTGGAGCAATAGACAACAGCATTGGAGTAGTGGGTGTTGCAGCAGGTGCCTCAGTGGTGGCAATTAAGGTACTGGACGGAAATGGAAATGGTACCGTGGCTGACGTTATTGCCGGCATTGATTATGTTGTAGGAACTGGAAATTCTGGTGATGTTGTTAATTTGAGTTTAGCGGGTCCCTCCTCACAAATTCTCGATGATGCGGTTATTAATGCCGGTGCTAAGGGATTCTACATGGTAATAGCAGCTGGTAACTATGCAGATGATGTACAGAAGTACTCCCCAGCCCGCGCGCAAGGAACTAATGTTTATACCATTTCAGCAATAAACGGAAATGATATTTATGCTGCCTTTTCTAATTATGGCAACTCGGTAGTATATGCCGCCCCTGGAGTAAATGTTACCTCAACCTGGCTCAATGGAGAGTACAGCAGCATTAGTGGAACCTCCATGGCAGCACCGCATGTTGCGGGCTTACTCATAAGCGGGGGTATTTTATCAAAAAGCGCGGCTATCAACGATCCGGATACTCGACCAGACCCCATTGCAGAGCGTTAACCCAATACATAAACCTTACACAAAAGATCCTGAGCCATTGATTGCGGCTCAGGATTTTTTTTATCCTACTAATTAGTCCGAAATCAAAAGTAGAGTGAAAGCTTAAGTAGAAATTGCATTACAGCCTCTGTAGTCTGGATAAAATCAGATGCTTTCGATTTCACCTTCTAAAGATTCAGACCTAAAGCCTTTCGAAAAACAGCTTCTATTTTCTAATTGACCCTAAAACTTATGTTCTTAGGTGGAAACTACGCCATAACTCTTTATCAAATCTAAATGGTGAGGCATTTTACTTTCCCGGATAGCACTGTGGTGAAGTAGTTGCCCAGAATTAATCGAATGGAAAAAGCAGAATTTGTTTGGGCATTAACAACCAGCTATAATTAAGACAAGGCCGGCAAAAAAAAAGCCGCTTCCATGTGGGAAGCGGCTCCGTTTCAGGGCTGCGTTATAGCTATTATTTTTCTACGCAGTTCAATACATCTAGATTCCAGTCGGCAGCTTTGCGGGTTCCGTCTGGGTAAACATACCAGAACCATCCAGCCATACCGTAGGCACCATTCTTGTGGTTTGCACCACCTTCTCCAATTTGGAACCCGAAGTATAAGTTATCAGGACGCTGCT
>JBMYJC010000204.1:0-262 GCA_049594055.1 Luteibaculum sp.
TTAAACTCAGAGTACCACCTAACTGAGTGTACACGATATTGAGCATCATCTATTGAAGGGGTATATTCCAGAACATTTTTATTCAATTTCTCATTGTAAAAGCGAACGGCATTCTCCGAACTTCCCAAATTGAAATTTGTCTTTGTAGGCAAATTTGATCCCTCCATTTGAGTTATTATATCAAATGTTGCGTGCCTCCCAGCTCCCCAGTAATCCATTTCAAAATTCATATATGCTGTGCCTTGAAGCAGAAAATTAAAAT
>JBMYJC010000204.1:272-3398 GCA_049594055.1 Luteibaculum sp.
ATTTCTAATTTGAGAAATTATAGTTGGTATAAGCAGAATAGAAACAATGATTGTTGAGTGTTTTATTTGGATTATATGTTTTCCTTGATTTAAAATATAAAGTAAACAAAGGATTAAAAATGGGT
Organism: Luteibaculum sp.; assembly: GCA_049594055.1. Taxonomy (GTDB): domain Bacteria; phylum Bacteroidota; class Bacteroidia; order Flavobacteriales_D; family Luteibaculaceae; genus Luteibaculum. Next base: position 398 of record JBMYJC010000204.1, read on the forward strand.
AAATAAAAAATATCTGACGCCAACCGTCATATACTACCGATTTCATCATAATTATGGACAATAGAGTGCCAACGGGTATGGCAACAGCAATCGTCCAAAGAAAGTGCTTATTGGTTATTGTCGTGAGTCTGTTCTTTATTAATATTACGGGTAGGAAAAGAATGGAGGTTGTTACTAGTAAAACAATTATTATCGGGTTGGATATTGCAATCCAGGTTGCTAAATAATGCCATGGTAAATTTTGTGCGGATATGTCTTGGCCTATGTATACTAAATGAAAGGGAAATCTAAATTTTGCCATGTTTTGGAAGATTTGGATTATCTCCAGGGGGTCTTGCCAAAGAACTGGCCTAAACGCATAAATAACCAAGGGAGTTAATAGGATATAGGTCGATAGATATTTTACTAATGCCTTCTTATTAAGCTTTTTAGAAACGGAAGCAAAAATTATTGCTACCAAACCAATTGGAAGTAATTCTATGCCAATTATTCTTGTATCTATAGCAATCCCTATGAACAGGCACATTATTACGATCCTCCATATACCTGGATTTTTACAAAAGCCTGCTATGGAAGCAAAGCCAAAGAAATAAGTGCACAAAAAGGCAAGATCCTTCGTGTTAAAAATGGAATGGGCTAGGATTCTTGGTGAGGATAGTAGAATTATACCCGCTAGTATTGTAAAGTGCTTTGACCTAAATTCCGAATGAACAAAACGTACAAAAACAAACAGAAAAACACTAAACAAAAGGATTAAGCAAGTTCTTCTAATTAGCGTGGCCTCATAGAAATTTTCCGGCTGTAGTGTTTCTGTAATTGCGGTTAGAATAAACTGAAAAAATACCCCATAGTCCCTATCAATATGCTGGAGGTAGGCAGGGTCATTATTTACGACATAATTATAGGCCAGTTTGCCTGTCTCCATTTCTGTAGGCTCATCCCAAGTCAGAGCATAATCCGATCTAACATTTATTGCGATTATTAAATAGAGAATTGTGGGAATTAAAGTGACCCAATTATTTTTTAGATAAGTTATGACTTTGACCATTATCGAGTTTGCATGGTTTGAAATAAAAATGGATGGAAAGGCCAATTAAAATTTATATTTCAATCACCTCATCACAAAAGTATTCTATCACATCTTTATCGTGGCTAATAAACAAAATGCTTAACCCATATTTGATTTGTAGGCGTTTTAACAGGTTTAAAACCTTCGCCTGAACCGATAAATCCAATGCTGATACGCACTCATCGCAAATCAAAAGCTTGGGCGAAAGCATTAATGCCCTGGCTATAACAATGCGCTGGCGCTGTCCACCGCTAAACTCATGGGGGTATTTTTTAGCATCTGCTTCCCGTAAACCCACTTCCTGGAGCAGGCTTTTTGCTTTTTCTTCAGCCTCCTTACGTGTACCCAACTTATTGTGGAGAAAGGGGTCACAAAGCTGACTTAACACCCTCCTACTTGGGTTTAATGAGGAATATGGATCCTGGAAAACATACTGGACCTCCTTTCTAAAAGATTTCCAGTTGATGTCCCTTAGGTCTTTTGTCTCATTTTCAATCCTAACCTGGCCATTGGCATCTACCCAGCCTACCAAAGATTTGGCAATGGAACTTTTTCCACTTCCGGAAGCGCCAACAAGCCCCAATACCGCCCCCTTTTTTAAGGTAAATGAAATAGGCTGCTTTAATGGTTGGTATAACTTTTTATCCTTTCCGTAAACTGGATTTAGCAAAAGGGTCTCCAGTGCTGAACTTTCCTCAATAGTAGAAGGAATTACTTCTTGGTTTTGGTCCTTAGAATTTCCTACTTCACTAAGAAAATGGCCTTTTTTGCTGGCCTCTGGTTTAGAAGCTAACAGCTCCTTTGTATAGAGACTTTTGGGCTCTTTAAAGACCTCTTTGGCTAATCCGCATTCCATAGTTTTTCCGGAATTAAGCACCAGGATTTGGTCACTTAACTCTTCCACAAAATGCAAATCGTGGCTTACCACCACAAGGGATGCATTTAACTCGCGGCATAAAGCTTTTATTAATCGCCCGATTTCTTTTGAGGTATCAGCATCCAGTGCAGTATTGGGTTCATCTGCAATGATGAGTTTTGGCTCGTTAATTAGCGCCATGGCAATCATTATACGCTGTTGCTGTCCGCCGGAAAGTTGGAAGGGATATTTTTTCGCTAATTCCATGCTTAAACCCACCTTTTCCAGCATGTTAGAAAGCTCTACCTTCCAGTTTAACTTCTTATCGGGTGAATGAATGGCTTCCCTTATTTGATAAATGCATTTTTTGGTTGGATGCAGAGAAGACATCGGATCCTGGAAAATAAACCCAATTTCTCTTCCAAAATATTGCCGACATGTATTTCGCCAATCCGGGCTACCTACGATTATTTGCTGGTTTAAAAGTGTAAGCTGCCCGCTATAGCTTAATTTAGAAGATGGTACTAAGCCAAAAATACCTAGTGCACTCAAGCTTTTTCCCGATCCAGATTCCCCAACAATACCAAGCGCCTCCCCAGGTTTTAATTGAAAACTTAATTGGTCAACCAGCAGTTCTCCGCTGGCCCCGCTAACTTGGTAATTTTCTAAGCTAATCAAGAGATTAAATCGCTTTCTACGGCGGTTATTTGGGCCTGCCTGTTTTGAAACTTTAAGTAGAGTGTTGCCAGGGTTTTTACATCGCCCTCGCAGTATTTGGCGATGCGCTTGAAATCCTTGTCGCGGTAAAAAACATGCTTTACATCAGCCCCAGAAATATCTTCCTTAGGAGATGGTAATCCAAAAATATGGGCAAGCAAATTAAGTGATGTATACGCCTTGCGATCTCCAAATTTCCAGAGTTCCATGGTGTCGATATGGGGCACCTCCCAGGGTTTTTTCCCAGCTAAATCAAGGCATGTAGGTAATTCCAGTTGGTGGATTAAAAGTCGTCTTGCCAGGAAAGGAAAGTCGAACTCTATCCCGTTGTGCGCGCAAAGCAATTTTAAATTCCCCGG
>JBMYJC010000204.1:3408-4544 GCA_049594055.1 Luteibaculum sp.
CTTTAAAACGGGAATTAAGTCATTGAGAAGTTGTTTCTCGTCCTCCCCATAAAAACTGCGCAGCTTTATTTGGTAATTGTCGCCATCAGCAACCAGGTAGGCTACGGTTGCGCAAACAATTTTTCCAAACTCGGCCATTATTCCTGCTCGATCTTCGTAGAGCTGTTCTTCGTTTCGCTCCTCCGTTATCAGATAAGATACCTTTTGTTTCCACACCTCTTGGGAATTAGGTTCCAAGGATTCGAAATTTGGACTTTGAGGTACAGTCTCCAGGTCAATAAATAATATGCTATCGGCAGGTGGAATATTCATTACACAATTAATACGCCTTTGGCTTTTAAAATGGGAATGCTTACAAAGTTTTCTTCGGAAATGCTCTCTGCTACAAACACAAACTTTTTGTCATATAGCTTATTGTTAGCGTAATAGCTCAGCCAAAACTCATTGGTAAGTGCCGCTAAATCGTCTATCATGCCCTCAAAGGGGTGGAAGTCTTTTGGTCCTATTTCCTCAATGAAATGTCGCATGGTAGCGGTTTCTTTCTCACGGCCTTCTAGTTCACCAAAACCTTTGCTGCTTATTAAAACCGTCTGCAGGGTATCTGTGCTAAAATTAACAACATAAGCTTGCCAGAACTTTACCTCTGCTTCCTGTTTGGGAACTACGGCAATTCCAACATCTTTTACTTTAGGGATAAGAATGTCTTTTTTCATATTTACTCGGCCAAAGCTAAGGCTTGATCGATATATATGTACAAGTCTTTTGGATGAAAGCGCTCGGTTTTTTCCATTCTGGTTTTTCCTGTGCGTACAATCAGCATGTTTTTATCGGGGATCACTATAATGTATTGCCCCAAGATTCCTCTGGCGTAATAAAAGTTAATTCCCCTGTAGGTTTCAATCCAGAATGAAATCGCGTAACAAGCCTCCGGGCATGGGCCGTAATCTACATTTAATGGCTCTAACATGTATTGCAGCTGTTTACTTGGAATAACCTCTGTGCTATCCCATACACCATTATTTAACCAAAGTCTTCCCAGGCGAGCATAATCTCTGCTGGTTGCATATAGGCAGCAAAATGCCTTTTCTAAACCACTTTTTTCGTCTGTACTCCAGGCGGCTTCATACTCTGTTCCT
>JBMYJC010000205.1:0-4543 GCA_049594055.1 Luteibaculum sp.
TTTTACCATAGCAATAAATCGGTCGTAGTCCGTATCGCTTAAATGAAAAGCCGCTGCGCTGTCAATACTCGGGTGTTCTTTCACATACTGGTTAGCAAATTGGAAGAACAATGCCTTGTTATAAATCCCACCAATAATTCTACCGGTTTCTTCATCATCTAATTTAACATCGGGCTCAATTCCCCGGCCATCCATAACGGGTCTTCCTCCCAGTGTGGTAAATTTTTTAAGCAGAGAATCGGGCACCTCTAAGGGCATACCAAACTCATCTCGTGAGGAGTAGTCTATTTTTTGAATGCATCTACCGCTGGGGATGTAATATTTAGCAATGGTTAATTTTAGCTTGGAGTTGTAGCTTAAATCCACGGTGTTCTGCACCAATCCCTTACCGTAAGTCGTAGAACCCACGATAACAGCTCTGTCTAGATCTTGCAAAGCACCGGATACAATTTCGGATGCAGATGCAGACATTTCATCAACCAAAACAGTTAAAGGAATAAGAGTATCTAGCGGTTCAGCAAGGGCAAAATGATCCTTGTTCTGCTCCTCAATCCTACTCTTAGTGGTTACAATAAGTGAGCCTTTAGGAACAAACATGTTAACAATAGATATGGCTTCTCGCATTAATCCACCACCGTTTCCGCGTAAATCCAACACAATACCCTTGGCATTCTGCTCTCTAAAACTTAATACAGCGTCTCTCACCTCCTGAGCAGCCGTTTCCGTAAAGGCATCTAGTTTCACATATCCAACCGAGTCATTTATCATTTGGTGGAAGGAGACATCCTTCATTTTAATGTTCTCTCGGTTGAGCTTTAAATCTCTTATTTCTCCAGTTTTCAGGGATTTAATCTTTAGCCTAACAGTGGTTCCAGCTTGGCCTTTTAAGCGGTTACTCACTTCATCAGCCGATTTCCCTGCCAGTTTTTCTCCATCTATCTCAAGGATTTCATCTCCTGCCTGGAGATTTTCTTTTTGTGCTGGGAATCCTTCGTAGGGCTCTGTGATGTACATTTTACCCTCCACTTCCCGAATGGTAGCACCTATACCACCATAGACGCGGTTGGTCATAAAACGATAATCCTCTATTTGCGCTTCCGAGATATAAACGGTGTAGGGGTCTAAGGAGGACAACATAGCGTCAATAGCCGTTCGCATTAAATCGCCTGGTTGGGTTTCATCCACATACCACATATGGATTTCGCGGTACATGGAGGTGAAAATCTCCACGTTCTTCGAGATCTCAAAGAGGTTGCCTTTAGAGGCTTTAAACCCCAGCCCTAGCAGTGCGGTACAAATCAAACCAGCACCTACTAATACTCTAAATTTTCTACTCACCTTTTTCATCTGATTCAAATTCCTTTAAAAGCCTGCCTATAAGGTGTTCCAAAGCTTTGTCTACCGCAGCAAAACTAGGTTCTTCCTTTCCAATAAATAGTATAAACAGGTTAAGGCCGATATTCTTATTTCTACAGCAGATTTCCAAGTTGTTTTTTTTTAAACGGTAAGATTCTCGTACCAAACGTTTAATTCGGTTCCTGGTAACAGCTTTTTTGAAATTCCGCTTGGATATGCTAACGCCAAATTGAAGATCACTTTCCTCTTCACTTTTCCATAAATACCTACAGGACAAGGGGTACGAATTTATTCGCTTTCCGGAATTAAATAATTCCTGAATTGCCTTTCTTGAATTTAGTCTGGAAGATTTGGGTAAGGAGAAGGACATAAAAAAAGCACCTCGACAAAGGTGCTTTAATTATTTAAAACTGGATACGATTACTTTTTCAGGAATTGCTCAATGGCCATGCTCATAGATGGTGCATTAGGCAAAGGAGCATTTAAATCAAGGCGCAAGCCATGATCTTTTACCGCCTTTGCCGTGGTGGGGCCAAATGCAGCAATTTTGGTGTTATCCTGAGTAAAATCCGGGAAATTTTTAAATAATGACTCAATTCCAGATGGACTAAAAAACACGAGCATGTCATACTTAATGTCTTTAAGATCCGAAAGATCTGAGGCAACCGTACGGTACATCACCGCCTTGGTGTACTTAATTTTTTCTGCATCCAGCATATCCGGAATTTCAGATTTCTGAATATCGGAGCAAGGCAATAAGTATTTTTCGTTTTTGTGCTTTTTAATGATCTCCATTAATTCCTGGAAGCGGAGATTTCCAACAAAAACCTTTCTTTTTCTGTAAACAATATAGTTCTGCAAATAATAGGCTGTGCTTTCAGAAATACAGAAGTACTTCATGGTATCGGGCACCGTAATTCGCATTTCCTCGCAAAGACGGAAGAAGTGGTCTACAGCGTTTCTACTGGTCAATATTACGGCCGTATGGTCCAGAATATTGATTTTTTCTTTTCTGAAATCTCGAGCGTTTACCCCTTCTACAAAGATGAAAGATCTAAAGTCGATTTTTACCTTAAATTTTTCAGCTATTTCTGTGTAGGGAGATTTACCGTTGCTAGGTTCGGGTTGCGAGATTAAGATGCTCTTTATTTTCAAAACAGCTCTGTTTAGTTACCACTCTAAAATTTACCCTATGCGGCTAGCTTCGCCAGACACAGAAAGGGCATAATTTCGAGCGCGCAAAGGTACAAAATTAAATACCATGCCGAAATTCGTTGGTGAATGGCCATCTGCGTACCCATGAAGAGGCGTCTGATTAACCCAAAGATTATCAGCGAAATAAACAGAACCTGGGCTATGATTTGGTAATCTTTCGGGGCGAAAATTAATATTACGTTAAAGGGAATTCCAAGCAATCCCCACAAACAAAACAGTTGGACGAGACTGGCTCGTAAAAAATTAAAAACGGCATTCTCCTGCGTTACCCAAGCTCCCAAATTGAAGAGGAAAATATAGCTCACTAACCAGATGGGTACAATTATAAGGCACACCAATAAGCCCATCCACGGACTTAGTTGAAAGGGTGGATTACCCAATTGTTGCGCAATTAAAGAGATGGAGAATGAGATGTTGATCCAGCCAAGCAGTATAAAAATGCTTTGTGCGTTAAAGTTTTTTCTGGTCTCAGAGTCGGGGTTTACACGAACAAAATTGCGGGCAAGCTGTCCCCATGTTATACCGTTGTTTAACTTAAATATGGCTAATAGCAGTAGCTGTATTAGCACAAAAAAGAAGTGCCACGGCAAATAGGAATTAAAAGTGGCTCGGCTAATTAATTCCAAGTTTTTTCTTTTAACATTGGCAGGAGTTAGCAAAGGTATTACAATACCTAAAAAAAGTGGTGCAGATGAAAACTGATTTATTTGAAGCTTGCGATTATTACCAGTTGGACGAGTTGTTAAGCGATGAGCAAAAGCTTATTCGCTCTACAGCCCGCGATTGGGTTAAAAAAGAGATTTCTCCCATCATTGAGGATGCTTTTGAGGAAGCTAAGTTTCCTAAGCAGATTATTGGCGGACTGGCAGATATAGGTGGTTTTGGGTCCTACATTCCCACAGAATACGGTGGTTTAGGCCTGGATCAAATATCCTATGGTCTGGTTATGCAGGAATTAGAACGAGGAGACTCGGGGATCCGATCAACTGCTTCAGTCCAAACCTCCCTGGTGATGTACCCCATCTGGAAATACGGAAACGAAGCGCAGCGCAAAAAATATCTACCAAAGTTGGCCACGGGCGAATGGGTGGGTTCCTTCGGACTCACAGAGCCCGATCATGGATCAAATCCTGGTGGAATGGTTACCCGATTTAAGGAAGAAGGTGACCACTTGATCCTAAACGGGGCAAAGCTTTGGATATCTAATAGTCCTTTTTGCGATGTAGCCGTTGTTTGGGCGAAGAATGAAAAAGGACGAATACAAGGACTTATTGTAGAACGCGGCATGGAAGGCTTTAGCACTCCGGAAACGCATGGGAAATGGAGTTTAAGGGCCTCTGCCACAGGAGAGTTGGTTTTTGACAATGTAAAAGTTCCAAAAGCCAACCTGCTAACAGGTAAGGACGGTTTAGGGGCACCACTGGGCTGCTTAGATTCTGCCCGCTATGGAATTGCCTGGGGCGCAATTGGTGCGGCCATGGACTGCTATGACACAGCTCTTCGCTACGCCAAACAACGAATTCAATTTGGGAAGCCTATTGCATCTTTTCAATTAGTACAGAAAAAGCTGGCAGAAATGGTAACGGAGATAACTAAGGCTCAGCTTTTAGCATGGCGTTGTGGGGTATTGCGAAATGAAGGCAGAGCTAGTTCTGCTCAGATTAGTATGGCCAAGCGTAACAATGTAAACATGGCACTGCAAATTGCACGAGAAAGCCGTCAAATTTTAGGCGCCATGGGTATAACCAGCGAGTATAGCATCATGCGCCATATGATGAATCTGGAATCTGTAATAACTTACGAGGGTACTCATGACATCCACCTCCTGATTACTGGAGCCGACATCACGGGCATAGCTGCCTTTGAGTAGTTTTTCTCAGCAATAGATGATTTGGGTGCCAGTTAAGGCTTAACGTGCATCACCAAAAATCTTCTGGTTTCAATGTTTTCTCCAATGAAAACCGTTACCCAG
>JBMYJC010000206.1:0-4501 GCA_049594055.1 Luteibaculum sp.
TTAGCAGCTATGTTCCACGATGTACTCTTAGTATTGGCATTCTATTCGGTTGCATGGGGAAGATTGCCTTTCTCATTGGAGATCGATCAGGCCTTTATTGCGGCAATCCTTACCGTTGTGGGTTACTCCATTAACGATACGGTGATTGTATTTGACCGTATTCGCGAGTATCTGTCAGAAAAGGTTTCTAAAAACAAGTTGAGCATCATAAACGATGCATTGAACAGTACCTTAAGCCGTACGATTAATACATCGCTTACCACCTTTGTGGTGTTGTTGATGATCTTCATTTTCGGTGGAGACTCCATCCGTGGATTTGTGTTTGCTTTAATGGTGGGTGTTTTCTTTGGAACTTACTCTTCATTATGCATTGCAACTCCTCTGGTTGTAGATTTAAGAAAAGGAGAACTTACAGAATAGAACTACGCTTCTAAATAAGATTTAACTGAGAAAGGGGCTTTAGGCCCCTTTTTCTGTTTACTTTTGCATCCTATGTTAGCGCCAAGTACAATGTTGTTTTTTAATGGAATTTCGGGAGGAGAAGTAATTCTTGTTTTTTTCTTCATCCTAATTTTCTTCGGTGCCGATAAGATCCCCGAGTTTGCCAGAACCTTTGGTAGAACAATTCGCCAAATGCGCGATGCATCTCAATCCATTCAAAAAGATTTTGAAAACTCTGCACGTGAGGTAAAGCAGGATTTTAGAAAAATCCAGCAAGACGTTGAGAAAGAGGAGGAGGATTTTAATAAGGAAACAAAAATCTAGTCCGTACTTTTTGCAGCTAAAATCGCCTTTTCTGCTTGCTGCAGATGGCGTTCATTGTGGTAAATAACCACCCGAAGTGTATCTCCTAACTTTAGTTTTATCCACTTACTTAAGCTTGTGCTGGTTTTAACCTTGTTGAGGTTTACCTGTTTTAAGCTGTTTAGAATTTCCAACCAACTATTTAATTGCTGCTCAAATTTAGTGAGCACTGTGTTGTCTAAACTGCTACCGGCTGGGTTGGCGGCTTTAAAGGTTTTCATCTTTTTACCCTCTGGCTTCATGAGTTGAGCGAAATAATTGCCCAATAATCCACTTTTAAAGTTTTGTTCCTCGGAAGGAATGGATTTCTCCAGGCGTGCTCTGACCTCTGGGATGTAAAAGTTTCCGTAATAATTTAGATGCGCTATACATTCCAATGCACTCCACGAATCTGGTGAAGGTTTAAAATTTAAATCGGTCGCATCCTCCTTTTTTATCTGGATTAATCGTGCTTGTTGAGATGCGGTTAAACCCTTTAATTCCTCTATAAGTGCTTGCTTTTTCATTGTAATTGGTTTTCACCAAAACTCCTAAACCTGGATTTAAAACATCTTGATTGAGATTAAGATTTCTGCAGACGGGACAGCGTTTCTGGGGTCATACGCAAATAGTTAGCGATGTATTTGGCCGGAACCTCCTGAAATAATTGTGGGCTGCGTTTTAATACGCGGTTATAACGGGTTAAGGGTGAGGCGCACAAGAGGTCACGTTCTCTTTCCATTTGCTGGAGTACCAATGCTTTTAATGTTTCCATCCAAGTGTCTTTAAGTGCGGCATTAGAATCTATCCAAGTCATAAAAGATTGGTAACTCGCTTTTTTAACCTTGGTTTTCCTTAAAGCCTGAATAAAGATATCGGTAGGCTGTCCTGTAAAATGACTGTCTAAAGCAGCGGTTATGTTGCCTTGGTATGCGAAGCGTATGCTGTGCTCCTCGAGTTCATCAATCACAAATACCCGCAGGCATCCCTCGGTAATTAAATAAACGCTTCGGTCAATGTCACCCTGATTCCTCAAGTATTCATTGCGCTCTAAACTTATTTCTTCCTCCCATATGTTGGCAGTTAGCGCTTGTTCTGATAGGTTGAGATTTTGTTTGACCATAAACAGGAAAATAATCCTTTAAAGTTAGCTGCTTTTTCATGATCTTAGAATTTCGCGCTAATTCATTTTTCGAAAATAATTGAAGGTAGGCCTATTTTTTATGGGGGTGTTTTTGTAAATAAATATTTTCTGGGTAATCTAACCCCAAAAAAAACTACCTTTGACCCGAAAAAAATTAAAAATATGCCTCGTTTTCGTTTTCTCGCTTTAGAAGAGTTGCTCAGAAGGCAACCCCTTCAGGTAACGCCACCATCTGAAAGGATTTCAGATTACTTCGGATCAGAAGTATTTAATATGAATACCATGAGGGCTCACCTTTCAAAGGAAGCTTTTACAAGTATTCAGGAAGCTATAGAACAGGGTACACGTATCCCAAGGAAAATAGCAGATCAAGTGGCTTCTGCCATGAAAGCCTGGGCAATGTCTAAAGGAGTAACCCATTACACACACTGGTTTCAGCCATTAACTGGGTCTACTGCAGAAAAGCACGATGCCTTTTTTGAGCCAACCGAAGGAGGTGGATCAATAGAGAAATTTGACGGTGGATTATTGGTTCAGCAAGAGCCCGATGCTTCTTCTTTTCCCTCTGGAGGAATAAGAAATACTTTTGAGGCAAGAGGTTATACTGCCTGGGATCCCAGTTCGCCAGCCTTTATTTTCGACAAAACCCTTTGTATTCCAACGATTTTTATCTCCTACACAGGAGAATCTTTGGACAACAAGATGCCTCTTTTAAAGGCTTTAAATGCTGTGGATAAAGCTGCAACCGCTGTTTGCCAATATTTTGATAAAAACGTAAAAAAGGTTCATGCTACACTAGGCTGGGAGCAAGAGTATTTTTTGGTGGACGCGGCTTTATATAACGCACGTCCAGATTTAATGATTGCCGGTAGGGCACTTTTTGGCCACACTCCTGCAAAAGGGCAACAATTAGATGACCACTACTTTGGATCCATTCCGCAGCGTGTTAAGGCTTTCATGATTGATTTTGAAACGCAAGCTCTGCAACTGGGAATTCCTGTTAGAACAAGGCATAACGAGGTAGCTCCCGGTCAATTTGAGTGTGCTCCCATTTTTGAGGAAGGCAACTTAGCCAACGATCATAACTTGTTGTTGATGGATGTGTTGGAGAAAACTGCGCGCAAACACTATTTCCGTGTATTGTTGCACGAGAAGCCTTTTGCCGGACTGAATGGATCTGGTAAACACAACAACTGGTCTTTGGGAACCGATACAGGAGTAAATCTTTTAGCACCTGGAAAAACCCCAAAAACCAACCTGGTTTTCCTTACCTTTTTTGTAAACGTAATAAAGGCTATACACGATCACGCAGATATTTTGCGCGCTAGTATTGCTTCTGCGAGCAACGATCACCGTTTAGGAGCAAATGAGGCACCTCCGGCAATCATATCCATCTTTATTGGAAGCCAGTTATCCAAGCTGCTGGACGATATTGAGAATAATGACTCATTAGAACATCCAACTCCAGAGGATAAAACCGAGGTGAAACTGAATATTGGAAAGATTCCAGAACTATTGTTAGACAATACCGATAGAAACAGAACTTCGCCATTTGCTTTTACCGGGAATAAATTTGAATTCCGCGCGGTGGGTTCTTCTGCTAACTGTGCTGAGCCTATGTTTTGCCTCAATACCATCATGGCTAAGCAACTGATGTTATTTAAGGAAAGCGTGGATAAGCGTATTGCCGGTGGAACTAAGAAGGACATTGCTATTCTTCAGGAGATCAAGGAGCTTATCAAAGAATCCAAGAAAATCCGCTTCGAAGGAAATGGATATAGCGATGAGTGGGTGAAAGAGGCTAAAAAACGCGGGCTTTCAAACATTAAAGATACCCCAAGAGCACTGGACATTTTGATCAACAAAAAAACTGTGGATCTATTTGAGGGCTTGGAAATACTGAGTGAAAAAGAGCTGCACGCTCGTAATGAGATCAAGTTTGAGAACTACACCCGTAAAATTCAAATTGAATCTCGAGTGATTGGAGACTTGGCGCAAAACCATATCATCCCAAAGGTTTTTGAATACCAGAATGAGCTGATTAAGAATGTGGATGGCATGATTAAAATTTACGGGGCTGCAGATGGGAAGAAAATGGCTTCCACTCAGTTAAGCCTAATCCGCGAAATTACCATGCACGTGAATGCTGTTAAGCAAAATGTGGATGACATGATTGAGGCACGTAAAAAAGCCAATGCTATTGAGGACGCTCACAAAATGGCCTTAGCGTACTGCGATGAAGTGAAACCATTCTTTGATACCATCAGGTACCACTCCGATAAATTGGAAATGTTGGTAGATGACGAGTACTGGCCGCTACCTAAAACTAGAGAGCTGTTGTTCTACAGGTAGAACCTAGATACTTTCGATTTTTAAACCCCGCTCCAGATTTACCTGGGCGGGGTTTTTTGTTATTCCGTTGTGGAAAATAATATACTTAGAGCCTTAGTACTAAAAAGGAATAAAGGATATATAATTACTTTTCAAGGTTTGGATTGGGGTATAGCTGGATGTCCTTTGGGTATTTTAGCTCGTAACCAAAAACAAATTCTTTTAATTCATTGGGCTTTAACT
>JBMYJC010000207.1:0-4465 GCA_049594055.1 Luteibaculum sp.
CTTGCTTTAAGCTTGTAGTTGAAGGTAAGCATAAAATATTGATTAAGCACATTGCTCACCTGCTGACCGATATAATTTTCTGATGCAAACTGCTCTACACCCGTATTTCTATTGAGAATATCAAAAACTTGAAGCGTTAAACTCCCGCGGTTATTCTCCAAAAAGTTTCTGGTTAATTCTGCATTCCAAAGTGGAACAGAAACTGAGTTATTCACCTGAGAGTTGCTGTACCGGCTGTAATCAAAAGAGGACGAAATCACCCATTTATCACCGAAATACAAAGAAAGATCAGCAAAAACTCCCTGCTTAGTGTAGCGGTTGTTTAATCTGCTTTGTAGGGAATACTTAGTATCTGTTTGCTCCCAATTGTAGCCTATTTCTGCATCTACTACTTCTTTTTTACGGTTGCCAATGCTTGCAGACATTCCGTACATCACAGAGTTTACCCCATTGGTTTGTCCGTTTATAATGCTGTTTCCATCCGTAAGCTGACTTTCAATATCGGTGTCAAAACTTATGCCCAGAGGCTTAATGGGAGTTGAAAAACCTAGGCTTCCACCCAGTGAACTTCTATCTCCAAAATTTACGGGTTGACTCTCTTGAACCAAAGTTTGACTATCAATCTGTTTTTGCTGCACAATAGCATTTTCGGTATATGTGCTATTAATGTTGGCAAAAACACTGGTAAAGCTAAACGCATCGTAAATCATGAAAAACAAATTCCCGGTATGCGTAAACTCTGGCTCCAAGCTCAAATTCCCAAGGTTTACAGCCAAGGGGTTGGTTAAATCCCTTAAAGGCGCAACACGATTTATTGCCGGGTTAGTGGGTTTTGCGTTATAGCTAAAGTTAAGGCGCTTACCTCGCGCAAATTCATGGCGAATTCTCAGATAAGGATTCAAGTATAAAAGATCCAGCTTGTCTGTGATTTCACTTGTATCTGCAACATCATAAGAGCGGTCTATAGCCAAAGACTGAAAACCTGAACCCAAAGAAAAGCTGGTTTTATCATTGTTCCATTTCCAACCTATATCTGCCACATAAGACGCAATATTCTGAACCGAAAATTCTTTCGGTCTAGAGACCTCGCTCTCATCCCTGAGAAGTTCTTCTTTCCGGTTGTAGTACTCTTGGGTACCATTTAGCTCTACACCCAAATCCAAATAATGCTGTTTAAAAATGGGTTCGTTCCAATTGTATTTCAATTGTAATTGCCTGGAACCCTCCGTATCTCTCCTGAAAAAATCCTCGGTGGTTTGTGTCACAACCTGATTTCCCATTCCAATTTGAGTGGTATTTAACCAATTGGTTTGTGGAATGCTCTCGCTTAATGAAAGGGTGGTAGAGGCATACCAGTTTCTACCTACTTTGTTGGCCGATTTTCGCACCCAAGTTGCTGTAGCCTCTGTTCTAAAACCACGAGAATCGGAATTCAAATTGCGGTCCAGGGCATTGAATATTCCTCCTCCATCGCGATTGGAGTTTCTAAAGCTCTGGGAAAAAGAATTTGCATCGGTTAAATTTCCACGTGCCGTAAGAATAAAACGGTTTAAACTATCCACCTCGTTCTTCCATCGTGTGCTCACCGTGTGTGTTAGGTTTTTATCAATGTCCTTCGAGTCTTCCGAAATATTAAATGCGGCATCTGGCGTGTACTGAACCGAGTTAGTAGCGCTTGTGGTAAAGCGGTTAGAACCCGACAACATGTAATTCACATTAAAATCCTTCCCCTCAGAAAATTCGTGATTAAGATTAAGTCCCAGGGCTCCAGAACGCAAATTTCCATTTTGCGGCTGGCCAACATTTAGTGGTGTGCCCGAGTTTCCGTCTATCCTAAAGTTCACATTACCACCCGAGTTTAGTAAGCCCCCTTGAAAATTGAGGTAGTCGCTAATGGAAAAACCAAACTCGTTAATGTTGTTCAACATGGCTAAGCCAGAAACCTGGGTTTTCTCCGAATATTTATAAACTGATGCCCCCAACTCGTAACGATCGTTGGTTCCATAACCCGCCTTAACATCGCCAAATAAACCCTGTTTTTGATCTTCCTTCATCTCCAGGTTGATGGTTTTAGTCCGTTGTCCATCGTCTACACCCGTAAATTCAGCCACATCACTTTTTTTATCGAACACCTCTACCTTTTTAACCGAGCTAGCTGGTAAATTTCTTGTGGCCATTTTGGGATCATTTCCAAAAAACTCTTTCCCATCCACCAATACCTTTTTCACCTCTTCGCCTTGCGCCTTTACGGTTCCATCGCGGTCTACTTCCATTCCCGGCATTTTTTTTAGCAATTGCTCAACGTTATCGGTTGGCTTAGTTCTAAAGGAGGATGCGTTGTAAACAATGGTATCGGACTTGATTAAAATGGGCGCTTGGGTACCAGTCACCTCAACCCCATCCAGGTTAACCGCCTTCATTTGCAACTGAATGGGCGCTAAAAACAAGTCCTGTTTTAAAGCCTCGGAGTTGATGTTAGAGAAGTAGTTGGCAAAACCCAGATAGGATGCCTGGATAAGGTAATTCTCTGGCGCTACCTGATCTATTTTAAAGGCCCCTTCGCTATTTGTAATTCCAAAATAAGCCAGGGTGGAGTCGGTTGGATACAATAATGCCACCGTAGAATAAGGCAAAACATTGCCGGCGGTATCTAGCACAGTTCCCTGTACAGACACCTTGTTCTGAGCCCATACATTAAGCGTAAGGCAACAACCAAAGAGGAGTAAAAATTGTCTCATTACCTGCGCATTTTTATAACCATTCCTCCTCCACCGTTGGCTTCCATCATTTCTTTTTTCTTCTCTTCAACCACCTGGTCAAATTCTTCTCTGGTCATTTTTTTCCCAGATCCAGAAATTTTCATCGCACTCTTATCCGGAGTTTCCTGATGGATTTCTTTAGCCTCAACACTCAAAAAGCCATCCATGCTTTCCATGGCTAAAATCATTCCCGGTAATTTTCCATAGCCCCTAGGGCCTGTAGATACTGGGATTTGAGGAGAAAACCATGCCAGCAAGGTGTCTTCCTTACCATAATAAACTGCCTCCTGACATACATAGCCTAAGATTTCCCTTTGACCCATGCCTATTTTCCAAACCAGATTTTTCATTCCCTCGTCCTCTATTAAGAAGGTCCGGCCCATAAACTCTTTGAATTCCAGGGTACTGTTATTGGAAATATCATGAACCGTTTCGGAGTTGTCTTTCATGCCTCGCATTTCTATGCGGATCCCATCTCCCGTTCTGGTTTTGGCCTCTTCTTCCTCATGAATTACGGAATATTTGCTCAACTCAGGCGTAAAAAGCAATTGGGTTTTCTGGGTTTTATACTGGGGAATCATATCCTTAAACTGCTGAGCCTGAGGTGGAAGTTTTGCATGCAAATCCACGGTTTCCTCAAAAACAATTTTTCCGCTAGTGAGCTGCGCGCTCAGTGCTAGACTAAGGCATAAAAAAACAAGGGTGATCAAATTTTTCATGGTTGAGATTATTTCAAAACAAACTTAGTGGGTGACTATTTTGACCTAGGTTAATGCCTGCCCAATTAAGGTTAATTATGGTTAAGCATTTCGGCCCTGCAACTTAGGCAGAAGTACATTTGATTGTATTCAAAATTGTTATGAGCGGAAAACAATTTTCTTTTGGGCGAAGCAGGAGGTCTCAAATTGGCATTATAATAGTTTGCCTTTTAGTGCTTGCTGTATTTGAGGGCTTATATCTTAACCGGGCCTACGAGAAAGCCAAATTTGAGCAGTTGAGCGATGTAAAAAGACAAATACTTTTTAACCAACGCGTATGGGCCGACTCCTTAAAGTTTAATCTGCGTATTAAGGAATTGGTAAATGCTTTTACCGAAGTTATTCCGCTTTTTAATGATTCGCTTTTATCAGAAATCGGTGAAAATACCTTTGAATCAAAAGGTCTAAACAACAGTATTAGAATCACCCAAGACTCGGGTAACATTAAACAGGTGTATTCCTACTCCTTCCACTCAGACTCTGAAGAAGAAATTCAAGATTTTGTGGATTCTATTAAGCTGGCGATTGACCTTGGGAAAGGAAAAAGGTTTATGAGCGCTATCAAATCCTTAAATAGCAGCAAATCCGAGGGTAAAAGCGAAGGGCAAACACATAGATTACATCGGATATCAGGCCCGGAAGGAAAAAGAAAAATGGTAGTGGATACTGCCTTTTTAAACCGGCAGATGGAAAATACCGAAGAGCCTACCATGCGCAGTATCAAGTTTCGCTGGACATTAAAAGATTCTGCAGACGATGAAGGCGCCCTTTTTCCTGGAGCATTTATTTTGGAGAATGATCAAAAAACTGAGTTAAGTCTAGAGTTGGACGGCTTGCAAAAATCTACCTTAAACATTATCCTTCCTGATATATTCCTCTGCATTCTATTGCTTTTGCTTGTAGGCTTAACACTATTGCTTTTTTATCGCAATGCCGAGCGAAATAGAA
>JBMYJC010000208.1:0-4460 GCA_049594055.1 Luteibaculum sp.
GGATAGATAACCACATGGTTCGGGCCACCCGTTTTGACGGGAAGTTTACGGATCTGGTAAAAGAAATGAAAGAAATAGAAGTTTTTCAGAAATAGATATGGAGACCGCTATAAAAGTACCTACAATGGCCGAGTGCATGGCCAATGGCACAGAACCAGAAGTGCTCTTCTGGGTTGGATGTGCCGGAAGTTTTGACGACCGCGCCAAAAAAATATCCAAGGCTATTGTAAAAATATTAAACAAGGCAGGAGTTTCCTTTGCTGTGTTAGGAGCCGAGGAATCTTGTACCGGAGATCCGGCAAAAAGGGCGGGAGATGAATTCTCCTTTCAAATGATGGCCTTGCAAAACATTGAGGTTTTGAATGCCTACAACATAAAGAAAGTAGTTACGGGCTGTCCGCATTGCTTTAATACCCTCAAAAACGAGTATCCCGGTTTAGGGGGGAATTATGAAGTGTTGCACCACTCGCAGTTTATCCAGAGCTTGATAGAAGAGGGTAGACTTACCATCTCGGATGGGAAGGCATTTAAGGGCAAGAAAATTACCTTTCACGATCCCTGTTATTTAGGTCGTGCGAATGACGTTTTTGAAGCACCAAGAGCATTGATTGAAAAACTGGATGCCGAACTAGTGGAAATGAAGCGCTGCAAAAAAAATGGCCTTTGCTGTGGTGCTGGTGGGGCACAGATGTGGAAGGAAGCGGAGCCAGGTAATAAAGAGGTGAATATCGAAAGGACGGAGGATGCCGTTGAGGTGAAACCTAATTTTATTGCAACCGGTTGCCCCTTTTGCAACACCATGATGACCGATGGCGTTAAACACTTTGAGAAAGAGGGTGAGATTCAGGTGCTAGATGTAGCTGAATTAATTGCCCAAGCCGAAGACCTTTAATATGCAACTCCTAGCCCAATTACCAGATCAAGCAAAACTGTGGTTCTACCTGGCCGATAGGCCTCTGAGCCAACAGGAAGAGCAGCGCTTAAGAAAACACCTTACGGACTTTGTTGGTGCTTGGAAAGCGCATGGAAAGGAGCTATCTGCTGGTTTTGAGCTCTTAAATCACCAAGTGGTTGTAATTGGGGTGGATGAATCGGCACAAGTTGCTACCGGCTGCTCCATTGATGGCCAGGTGCGCTTTATGCAGCAAATGGGAACAGAATTCGGGATTGACTTTTTTAACCGAAAACTCATGGCTTACGAGTCTGCAGAGGGAATAAAAGTGCAGAGTTTTGATGCGGTTAATGCCCTTATAAGCCAAGGAATGTTGTCCAGCGATACGCTGGTACTAGATCATATGGCTAAAAACTTAGGCTCCTTCCGAAATTTTGGTCTTCTGCCGCTTTCTGACTCCTGGCACATGAACCTGTTGCAATTGCCAGCCTAATCTACTTCCGGACTTTTTATTACATCCTTGAACTTAACAATCCGCGTACCTCGTGCGCGGACCATTTTTTTATCTACTGGCCTTAATTCCTCCTTCCACTCAAAGTCGCGCAAGGTAAATTGTGGGTCTAAAGCCTTGTATGGTGGATGCAAAGTAGAAGCCGGAGAAGTGATAAAAACAATGTTATCTATGCTATTTCCGCTTAGCTTAACGTCCATGTCTGAGCAAATCGCCTTGTTCACTCCAACTAAGATTTTAATTGGAGCCCCCAAGCTATCCAGATCATCTTCCGTAGCAAAATAGACAGACTCTCCATTTCCTCGTATCTCAACGCGATCCATGCTCTGATCAACAAAATATCCAGTAAGCCTTTTCCCTTTTATTTGATTGTAAATGGCAGAATCTACTTGTTGGCCAATGAAGGCATTATTAGGAATAAAAAGTCGGTCTATGACCTCGTTTTTAAGAAATATGCTAATGGTATCTCCGGTAACCTGACTGGAATCGGACCAAAGGATGGGAGAGTGAATCATATCCAAGCGATCCATATTCTCCTTAAAAATAAGCGTGTCGCAGATGCCTTGGATATCCGATTTGTGAAATAGCACATCGTGGAAAGCGTAAACCGTTTTTGTGGAGTCGGTTTCCTTGATGGTGTAAACGGTATCACTGGATAAAAGCAAAGTGTCTTCTCCTATAAAGTAGTAGAGTAGAGGTTTTTCGGGGATTATAGCAGAATCTCCTTCGTTGTAGGAGAATGCTCGGGCGCCTTCTACCCGAATATCGTTGATGGTATCGGTTAAAACCACGTTGCCAAAGGCTTTACCCATCCCAGTATTTCTATCGTAATAAAGGGAATCTCCTTCCAGCTCCTGCTCCTTCCCCGTAATTTTCGCTCGATTGTAGAAACTGGATTGGTTGCTCTCCGTGTTGTACCAGCCCGCATTGCAAAAGATGCGGTTGGTATCTGAGGTGATGACCGTTGGACCAAAAAAGTAGCTCTGTTTGATTTCGGTGGAATAATGCATGGTATCGGTTTCCATGATGTACTCCGGGTTTTTTAGCACCACATCCTTCTTAAAAATCGCCAGCTTAGAGTCGGAATAATACACTGCCTGCTCGCTGGTAAGGGTATCCGGACTGTCTTTAGAATACATTTTACCTCCGGTGTAGTAGCTTCCTACATTATCCAGGCGATAATAAAACAGGTGATTGCATTCCAAATAAGTCTCAGGGTCTTCTAAGCGAACATTTCCAATTACCTCGGCAATTTTGGTTTCACCGCTGTAATTTATTCGGTCGCCAAACAGGTGCAGCGTATCGCCCTGGATAAGGCGAACATTTGAAAATGCCTTGATGCTGTTGCTACGACCGTAGAAATAGGCGGAGTCGCAGTACATAAGCACATCGTTGTGCTTTAATTGAACTGAGCCAATAAGGCGCTGCGCTCCGGTATCGGCACCTGTGCCTGCTTTAGCGCGCTCGGCAAAAACAATCTCAATGTAGGTTTTGCTGGTATCGCTTAAAGGGTCTTGTTTTTTCTCAGTCTTTTTTTGTCCTAATGCCAAAAAACTGGCAGCTACAAACAGTAGAAAACAAAAGCCCTTTTTACTCCACATTTTTCCCTAGTATGTAGGAATCAGGTGCTCCCTTATGAGCGTTTGGTCTCTATTGGGACCCTTTGAAATGTAAACGATGGGACACTCCAATTCGCGTTCGAGGTAGGCAATATATTCCTGCAATGCCTTCGGCAGTGCATCGTATTCTTTGCTGCTCTCCAAACTGGTATTCCAACCTTTAAAGCTTTTGTACACTGGAGTCACACGATCTTCAGCAATGTCATAAGGCAATTGTTCGGTTTGGCCTTCATCGGTGTCGTAGGCCACGCAAACCTTAATTTCCTCGAAGTCATTTAAGACATCAGCTTTGGTCATGCAGAGTTGGGTCACTCCATTTAACTGGATGGCATATTTTAAAGCGGGTAAGTCCAACCAACCGCAGCGTCTGGGCCTTCCGGTCGTTGCACCAAACTCATGCCCATTTGCGCGTAGCTTTTCGCCCACTTCATCGTGTAGTTCGGTTGGAAAAGGACCGCTACCCACGCGAGTGCAATAGGCCTTAAAAATTCCAATTACTTCACCAATTCTATTGGGGGCTACACCCAATCCGGTGCAAGCTCCGGCACAGGTGGTGTTGGAGGAAGTTACAAATGGATATGTTCCGAAATCTATGTCTAGCAGGGATCCTTGAGCTCCTTCTGCTAAAACTTTGCGGTTTTCCTTTAGTGCCTTATTGATTTCATGCACGGAATCAATGGTTTCTATCCCTTTTAAAACTTCAATGGCATCAAAGAAATCGGGCTCCAGTGCAGATAAGTCGTATTCGTATTTGTAGTAGGATAGAATTCTCTTGTGCTTTTCAACCAGGTGGTTGTACATAGCCTTAAAGTTGGGATCGAAAATATCGCCAATGCGAAGACCGTTTCTCCCGGTTTTATCCATGTAGGTAGGGCCAATTCCCTTTAGCGTACTACCAATTTTTGTTTTACCCTTTTCAGCTTCGCTTGCAGCGTCTAAAAGGCGATGCGTTGGAAGAATTAGATGCGCCTTCTTGCTGATCAACAAGGTTTTGCTTAGATCCAGGTTAAATTTTTCAAGCTCCTTGAGTTCTTTTCTAAAAACCACCGGATCTATCACTACACCATTTCCAATAATGTTTACGGCATTCGGTCTAAAAATACCAGATGGGATGGTATGTAAAACGTGCTTGATATTGTTAAATTCCAAGGTGTGTCCAGCATTTGGGCCACCCTGAAAACGGGCAATAATATCGTATTGTGGAGTTAATACATCAACAATCTTCCCCTTTCCTTCGTCTCCCCACTGGAGACCTAGAAGTACATCTACTTTCGTCATTTGTAACGTCTGATTTAGCCGTTAGAGCAAAGCTGCAAAAATAGCAATTACAAGCAGCCCAGCTTCATTATTCAATCTCGATTCGCTCTATGGTGCTAATTCCCTTTAAATTTTTAAGCTCTGCAGTAAGGTTATCCAGGTGATCTGTGTCGGTAACGTA
>JBMYJC010000209.1:0-4450 GCA_049594055.1 Luteibaculum sp.
GATGAATTACGACATAGCCCATGTGCCAGAGCGCACGAATTTTCCTAGAAAAGACGGGCTAACAATGGTAATGGACAAAGGTCTTAGCTTGAGACAAGCAGAAGACTTTTTAGAAGGCTCTCACCAACTTGTTGATTTAGTAAAACTTGGATTCGGTTCTTCGCTAATTACCCCAAAACTCGAAGAAAAAATTGCCATTTACCGCGAAGCTAAAGTTCGGGTTTATTTTGGTGGAACCTTGTTTGAAGCTTTCATTGCCCGCAACGATTTTGACGGTTACCGCAAGTTTATAGATAAGTACCAACTGGATTTGTGCGAGGTTTCAGACGGATCAATCAGTATCTCCGGAGATCTTAAGTGCGATTATATCAGGCGCCTGGCAAAAGACTACACCGTATTATCAGAAGTTGGCTCTAAAGAAGAGGGAATTTTAATCTCACCCGGAAAGTGGATTAAAATGATGAAAACCGAGCTGGAAGCGGGTTCCTGGAAGGTAATTGCAGAAGCCAGAGAGAGTGGAACAGTTGGAATTTACCGTCCAAACGGAAGTGCACACAGTGTACTCATCAACAAGATTCTCAATAAGGTAAAGGCGGAAAACATTTTGTGGGAAGCTCCAAAAAAAGCTCAGCAGGTGTATTTCATCAAGCTTATCGGTGCTAATGTAAACCTTGGAAATATAGCTCCAGAGGAAGCCATGGCCTTAGAATGCCTGCGTTTAGGCTTAAGAGGGGATACCTTTTTCCAATTTCTACCAGAGGAAATTAGCCAGCAACTCACTCAAAAAGTTTCGTAATGAAAAGCATATCGGTTCAAGAGCTTAAGCAAAAGCTCGACAAACAGGAAGATATCCAGGTAATAGATGTTCGCGAGGCAGATGAACTTGAGATTTGTACCATTGGCGCAGAGCATATTCCTATGGGAGAGTTAGCACAAAACCCCGATAAAATTTCTGCAGACAAAGAAGTTATTATTCATTGTCGATCTGGGGGGCGTTCCGGTCAGGTAATTCAGTTTTTAGAAGAGAAACACGGCTTTAAAAACTTGTACAACCTAGAAGGTGGAATTTTAGCCTGGATTAGAGAAATAGACCCCTCCTTAACGGCTTATTAAATGCGTAGCTATATTTTAATTGCCCTTCGCGGAATGGCCATGGGCATGGCCGAAGTTGTACCCGGAGTTTCTGGAGGAACCATTGCATTTATCACGGGCATTTACGAGCGACTCATAAATGCCATCAAGGGTATTAATATTAGCAACCTAAAATTGTTGTTTGCCGGAAAGTTGAGTGCCTTTTGGAAGGCAATAGACGGCAAATTCCTCCTTTTCTTAATAGGTGGAATGGGTACTGGAATTGTGACTGGTGTTTTCTCTATTGCATGGTTACTGGAGCATCATCCCTTGCTTATTTGGGGCTTTTTCTTTGGGCTTATTCTCATTTCCTGCTACCTCATGCTTAAACAGATTGCCAAATGGAGTATCTCCAGCATTGGGCTAATCCTGGCTGGAACTGCCATAGCTTATTACGTTACCGTGGCTCAAATGGGACAGGGAAATGAAGCACTTTGGTTTGTTTTTCTTTCTGGAGTTATTGCAATCTCGGCTTTGCTACTTCCTGGCTTGTCGGGTTCCTTCATATTGCTGCTCATGGGGATGTACACCTTAATTCTCCCTACAGCTAAAGAGGTTTTTTCCAGTTTTGATACCGATGCCTTAACCATTCTTTTGGTGTTTATGGGAGGATGTTTGGTTGGTCTTTTTTCATTTGCCCGACTACTTTCTTGGTCTTTCAAAACCTTTCCCAATCAAACCCTGGCCATCCTTACAGGATTCCTTATTGGAAGCTTAAATAAAGTTTGGCCTTGGCAAATGGTAAACGCAACCCGGGTAAACTCTCATGGTGAAACAGTGGTAGCAACAACGCGCAGCGTATGGCCTAGTACCTTTTCAACTTTGGAAGAAAATCTAGTGTATGGTACTGAACCTAAAGTGATACCTGTTGTCATTTGCATGGCGCTAGGCTTCTTCTTGGTTTTAGGGATAGAACGCGCCGGAAAAAAATTACAGGCATGAGGCAATTTGGGCTATTAGGTTATCCTCTATCCCACTCCTTTTCTCCTTCTTATTTTAAAGCAAAGTTTGAGAAATTAGGCATTGACGCCCGTTACGACCTTTTTCCCATTGAGGATGCATCCCGTTTGAGAAAAGAACTGGAGCAAGTAAAAAACCTGGAAGGGTTTAATGTTACCATTCCACACAAACAAAACATTCTTCCTTTTTTGGATGAGCTCTCTCCAGAGGCCAAAGCTATTGGCGCGGTAAACACCGTGCGAATACACGCTAATAAATGGATAGGCTACAATACCGATGCTCCTGGCTTCCTTAAAGCAATTCGCCCATTTCTGGCTATCCAGCATACTCATGCGCTAATTTTAGGCAGTGGTGGAGCGTCTAAAGCAGTTAGCTATGCTTTAAAACAGCTTAACATTAGGACAGCAATAGTTAGTCGAAGTGGTGGAGATTTGGGCTACCCAGATATTTCTAGCACCCTTTTAAACCACTATAAGCTCCTTGTGAATTGCACGCCACTGGGGATGTCACCAAAAAAAGATGCTATGCCCGATGTTCCCGTAGCTTTGTTAAACCATGAGCATTTGTTGGTTGATTTAATTTACAACCCGGAGGAAACTAAACTCATGCGCTTAGCCAAAAAACAAGGTGCAACTGCGGTTAATGGTTCGGATATGCTAATTAACCAAGCAGATTTAGCTTGGGAGATCTGGAATCAATAGATTCCAATTTTATTCGATAAATACCTTTTTTTTCAAACTAAAGTGAACGAACTAATCGAGTAATATTTTACCTTTTACGGCAAAATACTGCTCATGGCGCATTTTCCACCCATTACAGAAATGCCGGATAAAATCCCGGCCAACAAGTACGCCAATAAAAAACCACCGCATTACTATTTTAAGGTATCGGGAGTAGAACCTTACTCGGGACCCTGGAATAGGGAAAGCGCTAAACACCTTTTAAGACGCTGTTTATTTGGGCATACCCAGGAAGACATTGATTTGGCTCTGCAAAAGGGACTTTCCAGGAGCATCACAGATCTGTTGACTTATCAGCTTAGCTATACATTACCAATCAATGATTATTACGACCAAATTTCAGATCCTGACTGCGATCCTGAGGAAGCCTGGGTAGATAAGCCATTTACCTTAGACCCCATTATTAATAATGCGCGTAACCGTAGCTTTCAGAGTTGGTGGTTGGGAGAAATGACCGAGCAAGGTTTTTCCATCCAGGAAAAAATGACCCTTTTTTGGCACAACCACTTTGCTACACAAATTAGCACAGTAAACTTCTCATCCTTTACTTATGGCACCAATAAACTGCTCAGGGAAAACTGCCTGGGCAACTTTAAACAACTGGTAAAAGCTGTAACCCTGGATGCGGGTATGCTTCTTTACCTTAATGGATACCGAAATCAAAAAAACCGGCCTGACGAAAACTACGCGCGGGAACTTCAAGAATTATTCACACTAGGAAAAGGCCCGGAATCGCAGTACACCGAAGATGATGTGCGCGAAGCAGCTAGAATATTAACGGGTTGGACATTTAATCAGTCGGGTGGAGTGACTTACCAACCTTTTCTCCACGATACTGGAAACAAGCAGTTTTCTTCCTTTTATGGTAACCAGATCATTCAGGGGAATGCAGATGCTAATGTAGAGCTGGATGCCCTGCTGGATATGATATTCTCCAAACAAGAGGTATCTAAATTTATCTGTCGCAAGCTCTATCGCTTCTTTGTTTACTACGTAATTGATGAAGAAATAGAGGAAAAAGTAATTGAACCCCTGGCACTCACCTTTCGCCAGAACAACTACGAAATCCTTCCAGTTTTAGAGCAACTTTTCCAAAGTGCCCACTTTTTTGATCCCTACACCAAAGGGGCGATCATAAAAAACCCAATGGACTTTTTGGTGGGGCATTTTAAGCAAGCGCAAATTGATACCCGAAAAAATACACCTACCGAGCGATCCGAAACCTTTTACATGATTAATGTGCTCAGCCTAATCCTGCAAATGCAGCTAGGCGAACCGCCTAACGTTGCGGGTTGGAGTGCTTATTATCAAGCTCCGCAATACCACGAGCACTGGATTAATTCTGTAACCCTACCAAAGCGCAATCAAATTGCCGATGCAATTATGATTCTACCAAACGGCTTGCGATTAAGTGGGGTTAGTTTGGTGAAAGACGTTCTAATTCTCACGGAGAGCATTCCCAATGCGGCTGATCCTAACTTGCTTATTGAGTATTGGGCAGATTTCATTTTTGCCAAAGGCCTGAGCGATGAAGAAAAGGCCACCTTAAAATCCATACTGCTATACGGCCAGGCGGAAGACTACTATTGGACCATTGCATGGAACGAATACATTAACGA
>JBMYJC010000210.1:0-4449 GCA_049594055.1 Luteibaculum sp.
TCCACCAGAAATCCAAATGGGAGAGGAGTATGCCAGCGTGTTGCTATCAGCAGCATTTACAACGCGAATATAATACCAGCGTTCATCCTCGCTAACCTCTACAATTTGATCCAGGTTAAGGCCTTTGCTGCTACCTATAATTTCATTGTTGTTGCTTACCAACTCTAGAAAAGCATCATTTTCCGTTGAGATATTGGCAGTTAGGCGCACCAGCGATCCTGTTTTGCGCTTTAACCGGCTGCCCATAAACTCTTCTCCGGCAAAAAAGTCCATGCGAAGCCCAAAATCACGCACAGCGTAGGTTCTACGGTTTTTCATGGCCTCCTTAATGCTATTGGCATCAAGCGATTCAGCTACAATTATGGTTTTTTCGTCCTCCTGGTTATTCCAATCTTCTCCGTGGTGATCTTCGCTGGCAACGGCTCCAACATGCCAGCCTGCATCTAGCGCCTGCTGGTAATAGCTCCGCCCATTAGCACCGTAATCACGCCCATCATTAAACACTTCAATTCCAACCATTTGGGAGTCTGCCTCTGCAACGTATTCAAAGCCGCTCCAATTAAAGCCAGGATCTTCATCAAATAAAGATTTGTCGCC
Source organism: Luteibaculum sp. (assembly GCA_049594055.1). Classification (GTDB taxonomy): domain Bacteria; phylum Bacteroidota; class Bacteroidia; order Flavobacteriales_D; family Luteibaculaceae; genus Luteibaculum. The sequence goes on from JBMYJC010000210.1 coordinate 598, forward strand.
TGGGTGATTAAAAACGGCAATTGCATCGGCTGCACCAAATCCGCCCAAAACAGCTTCTAATCCGAAAAGGTTAATTGGATTGGAAGTCAACCAGGTCCAAAACAAATCCATGCTCACATAGCCACCATCGGTTTTTGCATTGGTGATGTTTTGAGAGAAATAAACGTTAATGTGGCCAAAGCGGTCTGAGGTCCACTCAAAACCGCGAACAGCCAGGAAATTACTGTCGCTGTATTCCGAAATAATTTCTTGAAACTCCAACCATTTTACCAGAGATTCCTGAAGATTACCTGGGTTTAAGGTTACGCAATCAATAATGCGCTCGCTAAGGCATTCCTCGTTTAGCGTCATCGGAATTTGGTAGGAGTCGCTGTGGTCTGCTCCAAAAACAAAATCAAAGCCATTGTCTATTCCACTCTGGAAATAATCTCTTGGTGTTGTTCCGGGCCATCCGTCAGAATATCCGCTGTGTTGGTGGGTACTTCCAATAAAGTGGGTCATTCCACCGGTTTTAAAATGACTTTTTAATTGCGTGTGCTGTACAGTTAAATGTTGCTCAGTTTCTGTGGATTCTGCATGACAGTGGTGTTCGCAGTGCTGTGCGTTTAACTGGCAAGCGATAGAAATTAAAAGGGTGGTAAAGAAAAGTCTCATGGCGGTAATTTTCGGTGGGCAAAATTCGCCTCTTGTCCTTAACTGCCTGTGAGATCTATTTGAATTTTACGTTAATATTTTCAGGGGAAAGATGCTGAAATAGGCAAAAAAAAATCCCGCCAACTCTTGACGGGATTTTCATTATAAAGCTTGTTTGGTTTATTTCTGAACCAATTCTGTAGTGAATTCAATTTCCACTTCATTACCCAACACTCCAGGCATAAATGTAACGCCGTAATCGTTGCGGTCTATGGTTAAGGAACCTTTAAAAGCAGTCATTTTTCCACCAAAAGGAGAATCACCTTTTCCAAGCAATTCTACATTTAGCTTAACCTGCTTAGTGACGTCTTTAATGGTTAATTCTCCAGGCACTTGAAGTCCATTTTCTCCTTCCACAAACCCCTGTCCTTTAAAAGTTATGGTCTTGTAATTTTTCACATCGAAAAAGTCTTTGCTTCTCAAGTGCTCATCTCTTTTCTCATTACGAGTGTCAATAGAGGCAGCATCAATCACCAGCTCAATGCTAGCTTCCGCAGGATTTTCTCCAAAGTTTACCATGCCACTTTCCTTACCAAAAGTACCCGTTGAGGTAGAAAGTAGGTGACGGATTTCGAAGTTTACGAAGGTATGAGCTTCATCCACTGTATACACTCCACTCAGGCCTTCTAAAGCCATTAATGGGCTCTCAGGAGTTTCCTCCACTATAGTTTCTTCTACTACAACCCCTTCAGAATCGCTGTGCTCTTCGCTTCCATGACCACCTAATATGGGGGCAATAACTAATCCTACTAAACAAGTAAGTTTAATTAAGATATTCATGGATGGACCTGAGGTGTCTTTAAATGGATCACCTACTGTATCTCCGGTTACGGCTGCCTTGTGAGCATCTGATCCTTTGTAGGTCATTTCACCATTAATCATTACTCCGGCTTCGAAAGATTTTTTAGCGTTATCCCAAGCTCCACCTGCGTTGTTTTGGAAGATAGCCCACATAACTCCAGATACACATACTCCAGCCATGTATCCACCCAAGGGCTCGGGTCCGAAGAACATACCAATAAGGATAGGAGTGATGATCGTGATAGCTCCAGGCAACATCATTTCGCGAAGGGCAGCTTTGGTAGAGATTTCTACACACTTTCCGTACTCGGGTTTGCCCGTTCCTTCCATAATTCCAGGAATTTCTTTGAATTGGCGTCTAACCTCCATCACCATATCCATAGCGGCTTTTCCAACCGATTTCATAGCAAGGGCGGAAAAAACAACAGGAATCATACCTCCTACAAACAGGGCGGCCAATACATCCGCTTTAAAGATGTTGATCCCATCAATTCCTGTAAAGGTTACGTAAGCAGCAAAAAGTGCCAGGGCTGTAAGTGCAGCGGAGGCAATAGCAAATCCTTTTCCAACAGCAGCGGTTGTATTCCCTACCGAGTCTAGGATGTCTGTACGGCCACGTACTTCGTCAGGAAGCTCGCTCATTTCTGCAACTCCTCCCGCGTTATCAGCGATAGGACCAAAAGCATCAATTGCAAGCTGCATAGCAGTTGTAGCCATCATGGCTGAGGCTGCAAGAGCAACACCATAGAATCCTGCGAGTGCATAAGAACCATAAATGGCGGCTGCAAAAAGCAATACAGAAAGGAAAGTAGATTTCATCCCAACTGCTAAACCAGCAATAATATTGGTGGCAGCTCCAGTAGATGAGTTTTGAACGATGTCCAATACTGGTTTTTTACCTAAGGATGTGAAATGTGCCGTTACGGCAGAGATTAAGGCTCCAACAGCTAAACCTATTATGGTGGCGTAGAATACGTTTATTGAGGAAATTTCTTTTGCTCCTTCACCAAAGAAGTTCATGGTGATTACTTCCGGAAGCATAACGTCAATTAAAAAGTAGCTGGCAATTAATGTAATTACAATAGAGGTCCAGTTACCAAGGTCAAGGGCTTTCTGTACTTGCGCTTCTTTAGCGTCATTGTTTTTAATTTTAACCAGGAAGGTTCCAATAATAGAAGCAATGATTCCAACGCCCGCAATCATAACAGGAAGAAGGATAGGGCCAATTCCACCGAAAGCATCGGTAAATTGAGATCCTGCAGCATCGCTCATGTCTTTAATGATGTAGTTACCCAACACCATGGAGGCTAAAACGGTAGCCACATAAGAACCAAAAAGATCGGCACCCATTCCAGCTACGTCACCTACGTTATCTCCAACGTTGTCTGCAATGGTTGCAGGGTTTCTAGGATCATCTTCAGGAATTCCAGCCTCTACTTTTCCTACTAAGTCGGCTCCAACGTCTGCTGCTTTTGTGTAGATACCTCCACCCACACGGGCAAAAAGTGCGATAGATTCAGCACCAAGAGAGAAACCGGCAAGAGCTTCCAGTACTACAGTCATTTCACTGTAGAAATCTCCACCTTCGGTTAAGAACATGCCCATAAAGACCATAAAGAACAAGCTCAGTCCGAAAACTGCTAAGCCTGCAACTCCAAGTCCCATTACAGTACCACCACCAAAAGAAACTTTAAGCGCTTGTGGTAAACTGGTTCTGGCCGCTTCGGTAGTTCTGGCATTGGCTTCGGTTGCAATGCGCATCCCGATATTTCCAGCTACGGCTGAGAAAATGGCTCCAATAACAAAAGCGGGAACTATCATCCAGCTGGTAGTTTCTACCACCATAGATATTCCGTAAAGTGCTATAGATGCAAGCACAACAAAAACTGCAAGTAGTCTATACTCGGCACTTAGGAAGGCTAATGCACCTTCTTTAATGCTTTTGGATATTTCTTGCATGCGCTCATTTCCTGCGGCTTGTTTTTTTACCCAGGCCATTTTAACGAGCATAAACACTAGACCCAAGATTGCCAGTGCAATCGGTACAAGGATTAAATTTTCCATATGATTAGGTTGAATAAATAAGCTATTGGGCTTAATTTTTTAGGTCGGCAAAAGTAGACTTATTCGCTTTTGTCTGCAAATCTTAACAAAAGGGTAAACTATACAGCCTATTTTTCAATGTACATCACCTCTTTTACCATACGAATTGCTTTCTCGGCATTGGGTGAAGCTTGGTTAATAAGTGGAATAGCAAAAGCAAAAGGTGTGTCTTCTAAAGTCACGCGTTTCACTGGAGCGTCTAAGAAATCAAAAGCATCACGTTGCACACGGTATGCAATTTCGGAAGATATAGAG
>JBMYJC010000211.1:0-4418 GCA_049594055.1 Luteibaculum sp.
GGGCAGAAACACGGAGGCTTTCGGTAAGTCTAACAATACCACCAATTTTAAAAGCGAGTGAGGCACCAAGGTGCTCTGCGTTCTCGGTTAATTCTACTTCCCGAAGACTGGAATCTTGGTAGCTTTCCGTAGCGATAAATTGCTCATCTAAGTCTAGGGTGGAAACCCCAATACTGGCTCCCAGGTAGAAGCGGTTGTTGTAATTGCCAGAAACAAAAATTTCGTAGTCAGATATTCTTCCCCCCTGGGTTAATTTGATTTCTTGCTGGCCGGGACCTAATGCAGGGCTGGTGTAATTACCTGGATTATTCGTATCCGGGTTAATAACAAATGCGTAATAGGCAGCCTCAGCATAAGGGTCTGCGGTTAAACTCTCTAAATCAGCAGCTGTAAATCCCTGTGCGCGATTTAGAAAAAATCCCACTAAAGAATTTCCAGGGTTTTGAGAATTCTGGTAGTTAAAGTCGCTTCGGTAAGAAAGCTCCCGGTCCAGTAATCGCTGTCTGTTGGTAGCTAAGCCAAAGTTTACCGTTTTCCATGGACTGTTTGCCACGGGAGAAGTAAAGACTACATTAAATGCGGGCATATTTAAACTGGTAGCAAAACTGGTGCTGTCTAAAATTCCTAAGCCAACACTGGATATAGCTAATGAACCGTCAATTCTGTTATTGAGGAATACAGCCGCCCCCGCAGGGTTTAAACTAATGGCAGATCCATCCCCTCCCAAAGCGCTAAAGGCACCTCCCATAGATGAGAATCTGGCGGTTCCGGTAACACTACTACCGCTAAATTCATAAGGATCCGAAAAACTTTGTCCAAACACTAAAAATGAGGACAATAGTGTGGCTAGGGTAAGAAAAATACCCCTATATCGATTGTTCACCATAGCGAGTTTATTCGTTTAATTATCTGGGTCTTCTGGATGATGATCCACCAGAACTTCTTCCGTAACTTCTGCTGCCGCCAGATGACCGGGAAGGGGAATAGCTTCTTGTAGGAGCAGAGCGTTGGAAACTCCTATTATTACTTCTGCTCTGAGGTCGCTGACGGACATCTCTTTGCGGAGATCTATTATCATAACTCTTAGAACCCCCGTTATCTAATCCTTGCCTTGGCGTACCATAACTGTTGTTGTTAGGCCTGGGTTGAGGATTTCTTGTTGGCTGATCGGGACGGGCATATGGCTCACGAGTGGGCCTTGCAGTAGGGTTGGTATTTCCAGAGCCAGGTCTGGCTACCGGCCTTGTGCCTTGGTCATTTTTTGCAGGTTGACGGTAATTTTGTTCAGGCTGTTGGCCACTGTTTCCAACACTTCCGCGGCTGTAACTTCTATTGTATCCTGAAGATCTACTTGGGTTTGTCCCATATCTGGATATAGAATTCCTAGCATTTGCCCTTCCGTAGAAACCATCATTATAAACAGGTGCGTAATAGTAGTTTGGACCATACCAAGGTCGGTTCCACGCCCATGAATTCCATGCCCAAGGGCTGTAAAAACCACGATTCCAACCCCAGCCCCGGTAACACCATGGATCCCAGAAAGGATCGCAAAATGGGTCGTACCATCCTGAATTCCACCCTATAGAGAAACTAGAACCCCAGAAGGAGTTATATCCAAAACCAACAGACCAGCCTGGATTATAAACTGGGCTGTAATAGGAAAGCCCAACAACAGGTCTTTGGAAACGATTGATTCTACTGGCATAGGTGCCCACATATGTTTCACCGTAATAGTTGTTGGTTATTTGATTTCCGCCCTCATCAATATATTGCTCGGAGTAGGGAACAAAATCATCTCCCTGGTAACTCGGAGCCGTGGATTGTTGATTGTTATTGGCGTTGGGACGTACAGGATTTTGCCTTACTACATCTGGATGACTTGAATAAATAGCATCTGTATAAGTAGTGTTGTTGTAAACGGTACAACTACTCATAAATGAGCCGACAAAAATCCAACTTAAAATTATGTGCGGTTTCATGCTTGATCCTTTTTAATATTAACGTATAACAAGGCTTAAAGATTTCAATTCTTCTACCTTTGCCTCCTTTTCCAACAGTAAAATAGCAATTATTATACCAAAGTACATATGGCCCAAAAATTAACTAGTCGTGAGCAGGATTATTCGCAATGGTACAACGAAATTGTTATCAATGCTGATTTAGCAGAGCACAGTGATGTAAGGGGTTGCATGGTCATTAAACCACATGGGTTTGGTATTTGGGAAAAAATGAAGGATGCCCTGGATGCTATGTTTAAAGAAACGGGGCACGTAAATGCCTATTTCCCACTGTTTATTCCTAAATCATACCTAAGCAAAGAAGCAAGTCATGTGGATGGCTTTGCAAAAGAGTGCGCTGTGGTTACGCATTACAGGTTAAAAAACGACCCAGATGGAAAAGGAGTAATAGTGGATCCCGAGGCTAAACTGGAGGAAGAGCTTATTGTTCGTCCAACCTCGGAAACCATCATCTGGAATACCTATAAAAAGTGGATTCGCTCGTACCGGAACCTTCCCATTTTAGTGAACCAATGGGCTAATGTTGTAAGATGGGAAATGCGAACCCGTTTGTTTTTGCGCACAGCAGAGTTTTTATGGCAGGAGGGACATACCGCCCATGCAACCAAAGAGGAGGCAATTGCGGAAACGGAACAAATGCTGGATGTATATGCAAAATTTGCGGAAGAGTTTATGGCTATGCCCGTTATAAAAGGAGTTAAGTCTGAATCTGAACGCTTTGCTGGAGCATTAGAGACCTATTGCATTGAAGCATTGATGCAGGATGGTAAGGCCCTCCAAGCGGGTACTTCCCATTTCTTAGGGCAGAATTTCGCCAAAGCTTTTGATGTAACGTTTACCACAAAAGAGGGCCAGCAGGAGCACGTTTGGGCTACCAGTTGGGGCGTTTCTACTCGATTAATGGGGGCTTTGATCATGACCCATGCCGATGACAACGGAATGGTTATTCCACCCAAATTGGCTCCAATTCATACGGTTATTGTTCCTATTTACAAATCGGAGGAACAATTGAATGCAATTTGCGAGGTAGCTGATGGTATCTCCACCGAATTAAAGGCCAAAGGAATTGTTTGCAAGGTAGATGATGACGATACCAAAAAACCGGGCTGGAAGTTTGCTGAGCATGAACTTAAAGGTGTACCGGTAAGAATTGCAATTGGTCCTAGAGATCTTGAAAATGGAACATGTGAACTGGTTCGCAGAGATAATGGAGAAAAACAATTGAAATCGATAGCTGGTATTGCCGATGTAATTGAAGCAGAATTGGCCTCCATGCAAAAGAATTTATTTGAGCGAGCGAAACAACGATTGGAAGAGGGGATTAGAGAGGTGAACACTTGGGAAGAATTTAAAGCGCAAATTGAAAAAGGAGGGTTTTTGTCTGCCCATTGGGATGGTAGTCCTGAAACAGAACAAAGAATAAAGGAAGAAACCAAGGCCACCATTCGTTGTATTCCGCTTAATAATAAAGCAGAGCAGGGTAAATGTGTGTATTCGGGTAAAGAGAGTTCGCAGCGGGTTTTATTTGCCAGGGCGTACTAAAAAAATATTTCCAATTTTAATTGTGGTTTTCAAAATCGGTGTATATTTGCGTCCGATTTAACCAAAATGGCCCGTTCGTCTAGGGGTTAGGACGCCAGGTTTTCATCCTGGAAACAGGGGTTCGATTCCCCTACGGGCTACTAAGTATAGGATAAGGAGAGCATGGCAAATCACAAATCAGCTTTAAAAAGAATTAGATCTTCTGAGAAGAAGCGTCTGTTGAACAAGTACTATCACAAAACAGCTAGAAATGCAGTTCGTGATATTCGTGAACTTAAAGACAAAGCTGAGGCTGAGAAAAAGCTACCCAGTGTGATTTCTATGTTGGATAAGTTGGCTAAGAAAAACGTGATCCACAAAAACAAAGCATCTAACTTAAAGTCTAGCCTTAAAAAGCACGTTAACGCTTTGTAAGAGATATCCTAGAAAAAGCATGGAAAGCAACCCAATTCGGGTTGCTTTTTTATTTTTAGGAAGTTTCTAAAATCAAATACCATAGAAAGAACCAGCTCCTCCATAAAATTTTGGGCCGAAGACGATCGCCCTCGAGAAAAGCTTCGCTTAAAGGGCCGGCATAGTTTATCCAATGCAGAAATTTTAGCCATCCTGATTGGTTCGGGCACACGAAAGGCTTCAGCTTTGGACATTGCCAGGGAAATCTTGCAAAGCAATGAGGGTAGCCTGGATAAATTGGGTCATTTGGATCTTAAGGATTTTATGCAATTCAATGGAATAGGAGAAGCTAAGGCCATTACACTTATCAGCGCTTTAGAATTGGGCAGAAGGAGGAAATTGGAACCGGCTAAAAAGTTGGCTCAAATAAAATCCAGTCATGATGCTTATTTACAATTGAATCCC
>JBMYJC010000212.1:0-4370 GCA_049594055.1 Luteibaculum sp.
AGGACTCACATCAAAAGGTTCATCGGGATCTATCCCCGCCAACTCTGAAGCCGTTACATTGCGAACCGTATTCCCACAAGCTTCTCTAAGGGTTACATCATCCTTTTCGAGCTCTGCCCAAAGTTGTGGAGTTCGGTCTAGACTCACATAATGGATCTGAATATCCTGACGGGTTGTGATATGTAAATTTCCATTGGAATACCCGTCAGAAACAGCCGCAATCCTTCTTAACTGCCTGGATGTTGCTTTTCCAAAGGGCAATTTTATGCGGATCATTTGCACCCCTTGCTGACGCTGACCGTAAACTCCACGTGCCAAACGTAAACTTCTAAACCTATCCTCGTCTATATTCCCCGACTTAAATAGCGCAATCTTGCGCTCTAAATCCAGGATGTCCTTTTCCACTACGGGGTTTTCCAACTCCGTTCTAAAACTCTGCATCGTATGTAATTATTGGGTTATGTTAGTATTTAGCCAAACTGCTATCTACTGCATCGGCATAGGCTAAAATGCCACCTTTGAGGTTATACAAATTCTTAAATCCAAACTTTTCTTCTAGCAAACGTATAGCATCGGCACTGCGCTTACCGCTTCTACAGTGAATTACTACGTCCTTGTCGGTAGATATTTTATCCACCTGATCTTCAATCTGTTTTAGAGGGATGAGTGTTCCATTTAGGTTGGAAATCTCGTATTCGTAAGGTTCACGAACATCAATGAGCTGGAAGGTTTTACCGCTGCTCTCCCAGTCAGCCAAATCTTCCACCGAGATTTCTTTCACCTTGGCCTCTTCCTTTTTATCCACCCGCAATCCACAAAACTGCTCGTAGTCAATAAGTTCCCTTTGGCTTGGGTTTTCTCCATTGAGTGGATTATTGGGATCGCGATGCACCTTTAGTGTTCGGGTTTCGAAGCTCAAGGCATCAAAAAGGAACATTTTACCCGATAGCGGTTGACCAATTCCGGTGATCACCTTAATAACCTCATTGGCTTGCAGGGTGCCCAAAATTCCAGGCAAGACTCCAATCACACCACCCTCGGCACAGGAAGGAACCAAGCCTGGAGGTGGTGGCGTTGGGAATAAATCGCGGTAGTTGGGACCTAAATTACCCTCGGTATCGCGGTAATTAAACACCGACACCTGGCCATCAAAGCGAAAAATAGACGCGTAGACATTGACTTTGCCCAACAGCACACAAGCATCATTTACCAAATAGCGCGTAGGGAAATTGTCGGTACCATCGGCCACTACATCGAAGTCGGCAATGATTTCAAGCGCGTTTTTTGATGTGAGTTGGGTGTTATAGGTTTTAACGTTGATGTGCTGGTTAAGGCCTTTTATTCTGGCTGCGGCTGCTTCTACCTTAGGTTTACCTACATCGGCCGTGGAAAAAAGCACCTGGCGTTGCAAATTGCTCTCATCCACCACATCAAAATCTACAATACCCAGAGTTCCAACTCCAGCGGCAGCCAGGTACTGCAGCAAAGGAGCCCCCAAACCACCAGAGCCTACCACCAACACTTTGGCTTCTTTAAGCTTACGCTGCCCGGCAATATTAAACTCCGGTATTATTAGGTGGCGACTGTATCGCTCTAGTTCTTCTTTTGAGAATGTTGTCATTTTTTTCCTTTTCGAGTTAAGGGTTTATGGGCTTTGTGTTTAGAAACAAATCCCTTTTAGCTTTCAGCTTTCGACTTTCAGCTTTCGACTTTCAGCTTTCAGCTTTCGGCTTTCAGCTTTTAGCTTCTAGCTTCTAGCTTCTGACTTTCAGCTTTTAGCTTTCAGCCTTTAATCCATTTATAAATATTCTTTTTGTTCATCGCTTTATCCATCAACTCAGGCTTCCACCCGCGATAGCTGGAATAATGCTAATTACTGAATCGGTCTCCACTTGAGTTGCCTCGTTGTTTAGGGCCTTAATGTCTTCATCTCCTAAATAAATCCTGACAAAGGAGCGGATATTACCGGCTTCATCAAAGAGCTGATTTTTTAGATCGGGATATTGCTTTGCGGCGGCCTCAATTGAATCTTGAATGGTATTAGCCTCAATCGCAATTTCCGATTGGTTGTTGGTGAACTTCCTTAATGGAGATGGAATTTTTAGTGTTGCCATTGTTTATTGGTTTTTGTGTTTATGGGTTTTTGGGTTTATGGGTTTATGTGTTTATGGGTTTATGTGTTTATGGGTTTATGGGTTTATAGGTTCAAAGGATGAGAGGTGAGAGATTAGAGATTAGGGATTAGGGATTAATAAAATCAAACATCATCTTAAGGCACCACTCATTTCTCATTCATCCTAACCTCATTTCTTCAAAATGGGTGTAGTAAGGGCTGTGGCCCAGATATCCAGGTATAATTTAATACTGCTCCACCAGCGGTACAGCTTTACCGATGCTCGATTGATTTTTGCTTTGCTCATATCCATTTGTTTAATCGTTAATTTTTCATTTTACCTCTCTAAACCGAGGCGTTCTTAATCAATTCTCCCGCCAGCTCCTCTTCCTCAAATTGGTGTGCATCATTGAGTTTCCAGGATGTGAGATACACCGCCTTTCCGTTCTGCACCGATTGGATGACGTAGGAAAAAAAAGGAACTGCGCTCTTTAAGTCATGCTCCGAAGGAATAGCCGGGTGATTAGGATGCGAATGATAGACCCCCAACAACTGAAGCCCTAATTGATCGGCATAGCGCTCTGCTTCCAGGTAATCTTTAGGAGAAACCTCAAAACGCCTGCGCTGGTCTCCCTCCTTAGAGTTTAATACCGGTAACACATCGATTATTTCGCGCTCCTCCCCATCCAATCCATACATAAATCCTACTCCTTCGTTTGGATAGCTGCTTTCTAAATGACGGGTAAGCTTGTCCAGACTCTCTTCTCTAAAAACAATTGCACTCATTATTTGAATATTTCGTTGATTACTTCTCCATATTTATCGGCACTATCTGGAAAAACGGTGACTACCCTTCCTTCCTCCAGTTCGTTTGCCACCTTAATGGCTCCCAGCAGATTAGCGGCTGATGATGGACTGATTAGCAAGCCGCTGCGCTCGGCAACTGCCCTTATGTATTCTAAAGCAACGGAACTGGAAACAGTCCTGATTTCATCGGCCAGTGCGGGACGATATATACTTGGAACACGAGCAGTTTCCAGATGTTTCCAACCCTCTAAACCGTGCATGGGCGAATCGGGTTGCAGGGCAATCGCCCTTATTTCTGGATTCAATTCTTTTAATCGCGTGGAAGTTCCTATAAAAGTGCCTGTGGTGCCTAGTCCTGCCACAAAATGAGTAACTCTTTGTCCAGACTGCTCAAAAATCTCCAGGGCTGTTGTGTTGTAATGTGCTCTCCAATTATTGGGATTAGTGTATTGACTGGCATAAAAAACCGACTCGGGAAAGCGTTGCGCATAATCCTCTGCCTCTTGTTGCGCGCCATCGGTAGATTCTAATGGGGAGGTAAAAACCAATTCTGCTCCATAGGCTCGTAAAATGCGCTTGCGCTCCTCGGATGCATTGGCGGGAATAAACAGTTTTACCGGGATGTTTAGATTAGCTGCAATTGCCGCATAGGCAATGGCCGTGTTACCGCTGGAGGCATCCACCAGGGTTTTTCCCTCTTGCAACTCACCCGATAGTATGGCGTCCTTAATGATTTGATAGGCTGGGCGCGCTTTAACGCTAGCCCCTAATTGTTGCCACTCCAGTTTTGCGTACAACTTAACGCGCTGTGGGTTATCTACAAATTGATGTAAAGGGAAAAGCGGGGTATTCCCAATAAAGCTGGACAGTTCCCGTATTTTGGTCTCTAGTGGATTGTATGTAAGTATTTCGCTCATTTGCTTTCTTGTAAAAATTGAACATAAAAAAAGCCCTTCCGGTTTCTCGGAAGGGCTTTCTCATTATGGCTATTCAATGACTTTAATGCATGACCATAGTGCTAGCACTCCGAGTAATCTCGGGAGGACAACAACACATCATACAACAAGACATTAATTTCATTTCTCTGCTTTCAACGAAGCAAATGTAGAACAATATTTTTCAAAACAACAAAAGACCTGTTAAATATTTTTTATTCTACTGGCTCACTAGGATAGTAAGCTTCGTTTTTTCCTTCTATAACGCTTGTGCAACAGGCTGTTTACCCGGCAGAATGCTTCGGAGTATAAGCACCTCTTCCACCTACCCCTTTAAGCGAATTGTTAACTGGATTTAAAGGTAAACGCCTACGAGAAAGCTGGCTTTTTTGACAGTTTAATACAAGGTTATCGGCTATTGTAGGTTTAGGATATCTGAAATGGATTTATCCATTTTAAATGACTCTCTTCAAAATCCCAATGCTTTGAGGTCATTTCCTTCAAATTAGCAGTTC